>JANNVM010000575.1:0-1753 GCA_031414455.1 Verrucomicrobiota bacterium | reverse complement strand
CACCCCATTTTGAAGCCGATGTAGTCATACGCGATTTTTTTGCGTGACTGTTGTTGAGAATTTTGCTTTTCCTATTTTTCTGGCGCCCGCTCCGGGGCGCAGTGTTTCTCTCCTGCATACCCACGGCAGCAAAGCTGCCGTGGGCTGAGTCTCCCGGCCGCTCCGGGCCGGAACCAGCATATCGAATTCGAAATTCCGGGCGCGAGCTGTGCGACCACAATTAACAAATCCCAATGCCAACCATCACCATGAAAACAGAATCCATCAACGAACCCGCCGATCCCCGCGCTGTAGCCACCGCTTGCGCCTTGGGGGAACTCACTGCGGAGGAACGCGCCGCCTTTGCAAAAGAATGCGCGGAAGATCCGGAACTCGAAAGCCTCGCGGGCGGGACGAAGGAGTTTTGTGATCTCCTCAGCGGCGCGCTGGCCCAGCCGACGCCGGAATTGCAGCAGGCAGCACGTGCCCGCCTGCTCTTCGAGGCCGACAAACGAAATCGCACCTCGAAGATTATCCGCCACAAATGGATGCGCCGCGTCACGGCTGCTGCGGCGTGTTTGGCAGTGGGCGGCGGAAGCACCTACTGGTGGATGGCCTCAACGGGCAGGCTCTCTGAAGCACGCTATGCCAGCCAGACCAAGTTTCAGATCAACATGGCGAGTGCGCCGGATGTTTTTGGGGTAGTACAGGGGGACGCCCGTCTCTCCAAGGAAGCGGCACCGCTGGATGCGCAGATCAAACAGCAGGAGCAGGTGGTCGAGCAGTCCAGACTGGCGATGCTCGATTTGATGAAGAAGCATGACATCGTGGATTTGCTCCCGCTGTCGTCTGGGAATGGGACGACTCATGTGGTCGTTCCCGGGCCAAACGAACTCCAGAAGGCGCGCGACTACTCCGCGGTCACCACAACTGCGACATCCCCGAAAGTTCTGCCTAATACAGGTCCGCCGCCCGCTGCCGGCCCGCTGCCGGTTGGAGGGACTCAGATGACTGCCTGGTCCGGAATAGGCGGGGGACTTGGCGGAGGTCGCGGCACAGGCGCGGGCTCTGGAATCGGTGCCGGAACCGGGCAAGTCAGGAGCAATGATCTGGCGACGAGAGGGAGGCTCGCCACTCCGGCATCGGACGCGGCCAGCGTGGACGGACTCGGCGATCGAAGCGGCGGCCTATCCCTTGCCGAGGACAGGTATTCCGCGGGGGAAAGAAACAAAGGCCGCGCTGACTATCGTTACTTCGAGCAGCAGCAGACCCCCGGCACCGAGTCCTACAAACCGCTGCCCGAGAATCCCTTCTTCCCGGTGCTCAAGGCCCCGCTTTCCACGTTCAGCATCGATGTGGACACGGCGAGTTATTCCAACGTGCGGCGGTTCCTCAACATGGGGCAGTGCCCGCCGCCGGAAGCGGTGCGGCTGGAGGAACTGGTGAATTATTTCCCCTACGACTACGCGCAGCCGGTGGATGGAAAGCCGTTCGCGGTGCATGTGGAAATGACTTCCGCGCCGTGGAATGCCAATCACCGGGTCGCGCGGATTGCACTGAAGGGAAAAGAGATTGCGCAGAGCGAGCGTCCGGCCGCGAACCTTGTGTTCCTCGTGGATGTGAGCGGCTCAATGAACGAAACCAACAAACTACCGCTGGTGAAGCAGAGCCTGAAGTTCGTCGTCGAGCGCCTGACAGAAAAAGACACCGTCTCGCTGGTGACGTATGCCGGCGAGAGCGGCGTGGCGCTTCCCGTCACGAATGGCTCAGAGAA
>JANNVM010000574.1:0-2935 GCA_031414455.1 Verrucomicrobiota bacterium | reverse complement strand
GCGGTGCCGCTGGCCGCCGCCGTGGAAGACGATGGTGGCACATGGTCCACCGCCGGGAACATTCCGTGGACGGGAATATCCGCACGCAGTCACGACGGCACGGACGCCGCATGGTCCGGAGTCAATTCCGCCACGGGACCCGCTACCCTGGGAACCACCGTCCTGGGGCCCGGCACGCTCACATTTCGCACGTTTCTTGAAGGCTCCGGGAGACTACGGCTGAAGATCGCCGGACAACTCATTCCTGGTTTTGCTGCGGCGGCGGCATGGTCGCTGCACAGCGTCACCCTGGGTTCCGGCACGCATGACATTCAATTCCTGCACGAACCCGGTACCGGTGATGACCTCAGTCAGACTCTTGTGGACGAATTCTCATGGACACCGGGCCCTGACCTCACCGTCGGGATGGCCGCTGAAGCCCCTGGCCTCACGTGGTCGCCTCCCTCCGCCACCTGGTGGCAGCCGGTCGGTTATGCAGGCCTCGATGCTCTCGGCGGCCACGCAGTGATGATCACCTCCGCTCCCCGGCCCGCTGGGATTACGCGCAGCGAAAAACTTTCGGCCACTCTCACTGGACCTGGTTTGCTGCGATTCCGATGGCGCCGGCTGAACCACTATGGGACTGAAATCGCGACAGGAGTGTCCGCGACGGGCGCGGCTTTGTACTGCAAGGTGGACGGTGCCATCATAAAGTGGATCACCGCTTCAGATTCCGCTGCCGGGGCATGGAGAGATTCGTTCGTCTATGTCCCGATGGGCCAGCATGAAGTCGCATGGCAGTTGCTCAGCAGTAGCGATGTTTGGGGCGAAGTATTTCCTCCCGCGCCGGGAATCAGCGGCTTTCTGGACGCGGTGAGTTTTCAGCGGTCTGTTGCCTATGGCGCATGGATTGACACTCACATCACCACTCCGCCTTTCGACCCGCGGGACCCTTATCTTGGCGCCCTCTCACGAACGCAGTCACCGGACTCTGACCCCGACGGCGATGGGATTCCCAATGCAGTGGAATTCGCGGCTGGCACTCTCCCCGGCGATGGTGCCAGCCACCCTGAAATCCGCCTCACTCTTGAGAGTGGCCACCCCCGCCTTATGATGGCTGCCACGACGCGGCCGGGAGTGATCCTTTGTGCAGAAAAATCCGGGGACCTGCAGACGTGGACCCGCGGAGGGATCACCGATATATCCGCGGCGACTCCGGGCTTTTTCACCTCCGAAGTCTCCGGCGCCACCGCTGCTGACGCCCCGCTCTTCCTTCGCGTCTGCGCAGACATTACTGCGCCGTGAGCGTTTTGCGCTCGCGGGTTGCATTCCGGGACCCGGACGTTATGCCTGCGGTCTCATGCTTTCGTTTTCCACCTGCTGGAACAGCAGCCGACATACGGATGGGGAGGCCGTCGTGGATGAAATCCTCGCGCTCGGCTTCGACACCATCGAGATCAGCCACGGGCTGAAAGTGTCGCTGCTGCCTGGAATCCGCCGGGCGTTCGCGGACGGGCGCATTAAAGTGAGTGGCGTCCACAATTTCTGTCCGTCACCTGTTGAAGTGATGATTGATGCGCCGGACTGTTATGAATTCACGAGCCACCGGCCGCACGACCGCGAACGGGCGCTGGCGCTGACCTTGAAGACCGTGGAATTTGCGGCGGAGTTTGCGTCGAAGTATGTGGTGCTCCATCTTGGCACGGTGCCGATGACGAAAATCAGTAAGGAACTGACGCAAATGGTCGCGGCGGGGCTCCAGCACACGCCGGAGTATGTCCGGCGGAAACTGAAGCTGGTGAGAATTCGCGAGGCGCTGAGCCGGCTCTACTGCGGCCGGGCGCGCGAGGCGTTGAAAACGATCGCCGAAACCGCGGAGAAGGTCCGGGTGCCGGTGGCGGTCGAGAGCCGCAGCAGTTACGAGCAAATCCCCAGTGAGCGGGAGATGTTGCCGCTGCTCCAGGATTTCCCCGCGCCGTGGGTTGGCTACTGGCATGATTTCGGGCATGTGCAACTCAAGGCCAACCTCGGGCTGCTCGATCACCACGAGTGGCTCGCCAGCGTGGCTCCGCGGCTGCTCGGTTGTCACCTTCACGATGTGCAGTGGCCGGAGCGCGATCACCGGGTTCCGTTCCAGGGCAGTGTGGACTACGACCGCCTGCTGCCGCTGGTGCCGCTGAAGAAACCCATCGTGTGGGAACTAAGCCCGAGCCGCAAAGCGGAAGACATCATCATGGCCCGTCAGGTTTGGCAGGCGAAATATCCCGCGTGGAGTTGAATCCCGGAATCATACCATGCGCGACCTGATCCGATTTCTGCGTGAGAACGACCTGCGGGCCATCGTGGCCGCATTGAACAGGCGCGACGTTCATCCGGTGATTCAGTTCATGAAGTACGGGATCTGCGGGGTAACTGCGCTGATCGTGCAGGCGGTGGTTTATTTTGCGTTGTCCCGCTGGGGACTGCCTGCGCTGGAATCGAATGCGCCCGACCGGTCGGTGCGCGCCGATCACGCGCTGATCAACACCGCCATTGCCTTCGTCTTCTCCAATGCGACCGCCTACCTGCTCAATGCGCGATGGGTCTTCACTCCCGGGCGGCATTCGCGGGTGACGGAGTTTCTGGTCTTCACCCTTGTCAACGCTCCGGGCGCGATTGGCGGTGCTGCGGTGCATGACTGGCTCATTCGCAGCCTCGGCTGGCCGCCGCTCGCGGCCTTCGCCGGTTTTGTGCTGCCCAACGTCCTGATCAACTTCGCCTGCCGGAAGTTCTTCATCTTCCAGCGGTAGTCCCGTGTCAGGCCGCGTCCTGGGTCTTTCGTTTCAGTCGTTTGATGGCAGGCGCTTTGCCTTCCTCCACCACGCTGCGGTTGATGACGATGCTCTTCACGTCGTCCCGGCCGGGGATCTCGAACATGATTTCCAGCATGATTTCCTCGAAAATGGAGCGCAGGCCG
>JANNVM010000573.1:0-7648 GCA_031414455.1 Verrucomicrobiota bacterium | reverse complement strand
TGGAGATGAGCAGCGTGGACGGGAGTTCACGCAGCGACTCAATGAGCGGCACCACGCCGGCCGGCTTCACGCACAGCAGGATGACGTCCGCACCGCGGGCCGCGTCGAGATTGGATGCCGCGGCTCTGACTCCAGGCACGGCGGCGGCGGCGGCGGCGAGTGCGGCGGCTGCCGGATCGCTGATGGTGATGTTACTCGCCGTACACAGGCCACGGGTGACGATGCCCTTGAGGAGGGCGGTGCCCATTTTTCCGGAGCCGAGACAGGAGAGTTTCATGGTAATGGAGGAGTCTACACGGGATTCAGTGGATGAACCGGTGCTGGGAAAACATCAAGCACCAAGCTCCAAAGAAGGACCAAACATCAATGTTCGGCTCAGCCTGGCGTGACGATCTCTTTGAAGCTTGATGTTTCTTTGGCTCCTGGAGTTTGGAGCTTTTGGCTCCGCCCCTGCCCTAGCCCATCCACTTCTCCGCGATGTTGTGAGCAATCTGGAGGAGTTCGTTCGTCTCCAGAGGAGTGAATTCGTAGGGCTCCAGCTTGCCGATGCCGAGAGTGCCCATGAGCAGGCCCCCCATATCAATGGGAACGGCGACGCTGCCGCCGACTTTGGTTTTCTTGGCCTTGGGGCGCGCTACGCCCGAGGTGTCGGTCTGAAGATTACAGAGCTGCACCGGCTCCATGCGCTCGGCGGCCGCCCCGGCAATGCCTTTGCCCATGGGGATGCGCTCCACTTTGTCCATCAGTTCCCGCGGGATCCCGCGGTGGGCGACCAGTTCGAGCATGGCACGAAGGTCGTTCCAGTGGTGCAGAGTGCCGGTCTGGCAGTCGAAAGCCTGGAGAATGATGTCCAGCACTTTCTGCCAGTCGGGGTTGCCGCGCATCGCGGCATTGATGGTCTTGATTCGGTCGCTCATGGGAAATATCGGGCAGTAACCCTGAACGCCGGTTTGCCGGAATGCAAAAAAGAAATGCGCGTTCCGCGAATTAGCGCCGCAAACCGGCCCCGCGGGCTTATTTTTCAGCCCGGCCGCGCCGCAGGCGGTTGAAAGTCAGGGGCAGCCGGTTCCGCGAGCGGTACCAGAGCAGGGCGATCCCGGCGGCGGCAAAGACGAGATTGACGCCCCATGCGGCAATGAATGGTGGCAAATAGGCACCCTCGCCGGACTTGAGGAGTATGTTCGAGAGGAAAAAGACGGTAATGAAAATACCCAGTGCCGCGGAGACCCCGCCGAGGACATTCCGCCGGGAGGCCGCGATGCCAAGGGGTGCTGCGAGCAGCACGATGAGAAAACACCGCAGTGGCAGGGCGAATCGCCACTGGAGCACCGTTTGGTAGCGGGCGATGACCTTGTCCGGCAGCGTGTCGCGGCTTTTGAGTGCGGAGAGCAGCCCCGGAACGCCGAGATAGTCGGGATCGAGTTTGTCACTCAACATGCCGCCGGGCGTCTCGGGCCAGTCTTTCTGCTCCACGGACGGCAGTGTCGTACGGCGCGGATGCGGGAGCGGATTGCCGGTGGCGGGATCCGCGAAGGTGTAGTCCACGACTTCCCGGAACTGCCATGCGCCGCTCTTGGGAATCCACAGGGCATGACGGGCGAACCAGCACCGCTCAAGATCGCCGGCGGCATTCTGCTGCCAGACATAGACTTCGCTGATGGGATTGTCAGGGCGAAGATCGTAGGGCACGCGGTGCAGGTACCATGTGCGGCGCGCCTCGCGGTTGCGGTAGAGGATATTGGTGACCGAAGTGGGGTGCGCCGCGCCGCCGCCGCCCGCACGGGTCTGTTCTCTAATGCGCATGGCATCCGGGGCGAACTGGAAGTTCATCGCCAGCACCGCCACCGACGCCCACAGGCCGCACACGAAGAGCGGCAGCAGCACGCGCAGCACACTGCGCCCGGCGGAATGCATCGCCGTCAGTTCGTTGTGGCGCGACATTTTCCCCAGCGCGAAGAGTGTGGCTAGGAGCAGTGCCGCCTCGGTAATGCTCACGAGAATGAGCGGCATCTGACTGACATAATACATGAAGATTTGTCCCGGCCCGTATCCCGCCGCCGTGTAGTCGGTAAGATTGTTGAGCAGATCCATGCTGATCATGATGGCGACAATACCGCACAGACAGAGGGCGAACGGCGGGAAGAAATTCCGCAGCAAATAGCGGTCGAGCACCGTGGAACGGTAGTAGAGCCACAGCATGACCGGCGGGCTCAGGGCGAAGGCGGCCATGAGCAAGAGCTTCGCCGTATAAGCCGCGGAAGATGGCTCCATCCCCAGCGGGTCGTTGAGGCTGCGGTACAGGTTTGCGATGATGTCGCCGCCGATCCAATAAATCGCCAGATGCACGCTGGCCACAGCCACCGGAAAAATAAGCGCCCGTCCGCGCAGGCGCACTGCCGCCAGCAGCGCGGCAGGCAGGAGAAACCATGTCGCCCGCACCCAGCCGGCCCGGAAAAACTCCAGCCATGCGGAACGCAGCTCCACGTTCTGTATCCCTTCGGAAAACGAATCGCCGCCCGGCCGGCTTTCCATCAGTGATCGCCAGCCGGTGATGGTGAGCATCAGCGCCGGCACCAGCCCGCACAGGAAAACCGCCGCGGTCAGCCACGGAATGGCACGCAGCCGCCGCAGCATCACAGCCGCGGCTCCGGGCGGTTGTTTGTCAGGCGCTGGCTCCATGCGAATGGTCGGTTCGGGGCCGCGAGAGTGGCGGCATGCCCGGGGGGCGTCAAGGCAGTGTTTGCCACATCTGCAACGTCGTTGACAGAGGCCGTCGGATCCGGCAGCCTCGCGCCGCATTCGGCCCGTCCACTATCATGCCCCTCGACATCATCATCCTCATAATCGGCGGCGTGCTCAGCGCAGTCATGATCGCTGTCCTGTGGTATATCCACAATCAGAATCACCCGAAGGCCCTCTGGCTCCTGTTTTTTACTGAAATGTGGGAGCGCTTCAGCTTCTACGGAATGAGAGCTCTCATCGTGGCTTACATGACCAAGGTCATGCTCGTCCCCGATGGGCCGGCCAATCTGCAGTACGGCGGCTATATGGCCCTCGTTTATACCATGCCTCTGATCGGTGGATGGGTCGCCGACCGCTACCTCGGCAGCCGGAAGACTATCGTTCTCGGCGGCCTGCTCATGGCAGCCGGGCACCTCTCGCTCGCCGTCCCCAGTGATATCACCTTCTTTCTCGGCCTCGGTCTGCTCGTCAGCGGCAACGGTTTCTTTAAACCCAACATCTCCAGCTTCCTCGGGAAATTCTACACCATAACCGACCCCCGCAAGGACACCGCGTTTTCCATCTTCTACCTTGGCATCAACATCGGTGCCTTTCTCGGCGGCGGCCTTTGCGGCTACCTCGGCAACTCTATCAACTGGCACCTCGGTTTCGGCATCGCCGGTATCTTCATGATTCTCGGGCTGGTCGTCTTCCTCAGTTTCCGCCGTCACCTCGGCGACCTCGGCCACGCCCCCGACCATGCCGCTGGCGGCAAACGCCCCCCGGACTGGTTCTGGTATCTCCTCGCCGTCGGCATCGTCCCAGTCAGCATGGGGCTGGTAAAGTTCTACTGGATTACCAACTGGCTCCTCCCCCTCATGGGCGCCGCCGCCCTCGCCTATGTTATCCAGCAGGCATGGAAGCTCAGCGCGGAAATGACCGCCGCACCCGTCACCGGCACCATCGAAGCTCACCACCTCTCCGCGAAGGAAACCCGCCAGAAAGTCTGGGCCGCCCTCATCCTCATGATCTGCTCCATCGCCTTCTGGGGCTTCTTTGAGCAAAGCGGCGGCTCGCTCAATCTCATGGCGCTCCGAAACGTGGACATGGCTGTCGGCGGTCACGACCTCGACCCCATCATGGTGAACAATGCCATCAACCCGCTCTTTATCATCCTCCTCACTCCCGTCTTCGCCGGCATCTGGAGCCTCCTCGTCCGCCGCCGCATGGAAATGAGCGCCCCCGTCAAATTCGGCGTCTCGTTCCTCTTCATGGCCGCGGGCTACTGGATGTTCCTCCTCGGTGGCCAGGCGGCCGGTGCCTCGGGCCTCATTCCCCTCTTCTGGTTCATCGCGGCATACTTCTTTATGACTTCGTCCGAACTCTGCATCTCCCCGATCGGACTCAGCATCGTCAGCAAGCTCAGCCCGTCCGGCATGACCGCGCTGCTCATGGGCATGTGGTTCCTTGCCACCGCCTTTGGTCAGCACCTCGCGGGTTGGATCGGCTCACTCATGGCCATTCCCCGGGCAAAGTCCGACGGCACGCCCTTCGCTCCAGCGGAGTCGCTGCCCATTTACATGGATGTCTGTTCGAACATCGCGCTCATTTCTCTCGGCGGCGGCGTGCTGATGGTGGCCGTCGCACCGCTCATTCAAAAGTGGATGCACGGCGTGAAATAGCCGTGCCCTCCATCACGGCAGCACCGGCAGCAGGCGGTAGAGCAGCCGCGAAGTGTCTGGCCTTGCAAGCACACGCGTGGCCGTGGGGCCGGTGGCGGTGAAACTCTCGATGTCCGTCCAGGTCGCGATGTCAGGTGATGACTGGAACTTGTAGGGCTGGCCGGCGAGGAGGCCAGGGAAGGTGAAAGTGAAGTTGTTGCCCTCGGTGGTCACTTCCGGCTGGGGCTGATGCGGGGCAGTGGTGAGTCGCCATGCGATGGCGAACTCCTGGGAGGCACCGCTGGTCCTGCTGACCCGCAGACGGTAGTTCCCGGCGGGGAGGTCCTTTTTCCAGACGTGCTCAAGGTTGTAGAGGGTGCTGTTGGAGGAGTCTATCGTCACCGCCGCTCCGCCGGCAGCGGGATCACGAAAGAGGGTGAGATTGTAATTTGCCAGTTCGTTGGGAGCGAGGGTGAAGATCGAGGGGGAGTTGTTGCTGTCCGCCAGGGTGCGGTGCCAGACGATGAAGGCGGAAAGCTCCACCCCGTAGGTGCCGGCGGGGATGTTGAGCCGGTAGTCGGCGGTCGCCGGAGCGAGAAGGGAATGAAAATCCCAGCCGGAATAAGGCCGGCCGGCGGCATGGTTGGCGGGCTGTTCGCCGCCGTCGAGGATGTGATAGCTGTTGTAGATGTTCAGTTCCCCCGCGCCGAAAACAGCGTCTATCGGGTGGGCGGTGGTTTTCGACCAGCCGGGGAACTCGTCCTTCGTCGCGCCGGCGAGGAGCACGGCCTTGATGGTCTTGGTGTGACGGGCGTTGTTGGTAATCATGACGCTGGCTTTCTCCAGCAACAAGCCGGCGGCGCTGCTGACATAGCCCGTGGAAAAGCTGGTGCCCGAGAGAACGGGATCTGTTGGCGACACGATTTCCGGCTTCCGGCGGCCGGGACCGTCCATATCAGACGTGGTGCCGCCGCGACTGTGCAAACCGTTGGTGAGACCTACTGAGATGACGTTGTAGGCCGCGGCGAACAAATCAGGACAGACAGAGGCCGGTCCGTTGTTCAGCCCCACGCAGCACACATAATTGTCGCGGTCGATGGAGAAATCCTGACGGCGCACGAGATCGTTGACTGTGACGGACGGGGACTGTCCGGGTAATAGGATTTCTCCAGGGTCGGCATCATAAATCCAGGAGTGATTCTGCACGGCCCGGCTTTCTACAAGGGGCGCGACGCGCTCAGCCGTCGGGGCGAGAAAGGAATTGCTGGCAAACGCCCACGCATTGGCGGCGTAGCCGTCCACATCCACGACGCCGGGGCACATACTGGAGTTGTAGGTGGGAAGCGCCGTGGCATCGCCATACATATACTGCGCCACGCGGTAGGCATGATCGGAGAAGGTGGTCGCCCCACTCTTCGCGGTAAACAGTTTGCCCGTCCAGAAATCAGTGCCGGCAAACGTGCCGGTGCCGGCCTGCGGCATGTAGGAACCGGCGGGCCCGCCTTCGACCTGCGTCATGCCCACTCCGGCACCGGTCGGAAGTGCCGCGCCAAGTTCCGATTTGAGCCGGGTGTAGCCGGTCTCGTCAGGGTAGTTGGCGGCGGCGGGAAGGGCGGTCAGCAGGAGGAGTGGGCAGCCTTTCAGGAGAATGGAGGACATGGGGGAGGTTGGTCAGCAGCAGTTTACATCATCGGCGCTGAAATTGCACAGCGGGAATCGACAGCATTTTCCGGCCCGGCAATGGCAGTTGTCATCGGCGTTGCGCCGGGAAAACGGCCCGCTACCCTCGCGCCCCCATGAACCAACTCATCCCGGGAGGACTATTGATAGCAGTCGAAGGCATTGACGGTGCCGGCAAAACATCGGTGGCCGCGCTGCTCGCCCAGTATTGCGGCGAGCGCGGCATCGCCTGTGTGCTTTCCAAAGAGCCCACCAGTCTGAAGTGGGGCCGCGAACTCCGCCGCTCCGCCTCCACCGGCCGCCTCACGCTGGAGGAGGAACTGGACCTCTTCCGCAAGGACCGCGAAATGCACGTCGCCGGCACCATTCGCCCGGCCCTGGAACAGCGGCACGTCGTGATCGTGGACCGCTACTACTGGAGCACCGCCGCCTATCAGGGCGCCCGCGGAGCGGATCCGCAGCAAATCATCGCCGGCCACGAATCCTTTGCCCCGCGCCCTGACGTTTTCCTCCTCCTCGATGTCCCCGTCGGGCAGGGCCTCGAACGCATCCGCCGCCGCGGTGATGTGCCGAATGATTTCGAGAAGAAGGATGCCCTCGAAAAAGCCCGCCGCATCTTCCTCGGCCTCGCGGAGCAAAGCCCCGGCCACTCACTCATGGTGGATGCTTCTGTGTCCGTTCGCGACGTCAGCCGCCAGTGTCTGGAAAAAGTGCAGGCGATAGCGGAGACCAAACTCGGCGCCGGCACACCGGCGATGGCGGTGTTTTTGGGGACGGATCGCTGACGCGAAATGCATCCCGAGACCACCCGGCGTTCGTATCTGTGGTGACATGTTCTCCCGCCGACTAGCCATTCACTGGTTCCGCCGCGACTTGCGGCTGACCGATAACACCGCACTGCACCATGCCGTTGTATCGTCGGGCCAGGTGCTGCCGGTATATGTCATCAGCGACTGGAAAGGAGCCCATCGCTGGACAGGGCCGGCGCGGCAGGAGTTCCTCTGCGGCTGCCTGGAGTCGCTGGCGCACAACATCGCCGCCGCGGGCGGGCAGTTGGTTTTCCGGCGCGGTGATGCCGCGGATGAAATCGAAAAACTGATCCGCGAGACAAAGGCGGACGCCGTCTTCACCAATCGCGATCCCGATCCGCACGGTATCGCAATGGAGGCGGAGGTGGCGCGGAGGTGCAAGGCGATGGGCGTTGCCTTCGAGACTCACAAAGACACTGTGCTGCATGAACGCGCCGAGGTGATGACCGGCGGCGGTACGCCCTACCGCGTTTTCACGCCCTACAACAAATCCTGGCAGGCGATGCCGAAGGCACCGGTGCTCCCCGCCGTGAAATCCCTGCGCACGCCGACCGGCATCGCTTCTCTCCCGTGGCCGACGCTGGAAACATGGCAACTCCCGGCCTGCACCGCGGACATTCCGCCACCAGGCGAGCTCGCCGCCCGCGATCGTATGAGACACGCCCTCACCGCCATTGTGCCGCACTACAGTGAGCAGCGGAACATCCCGCACGGGCAGACGACTTCCCGACTCTCCGTGGATCTGCGCCACGGCACCGTCAGCATTCGCGAACTCTA
>JANNVM010000572.1:0-19123 GCA_031414455.1 Verrucomicrobiota bacterium | reverse complement strand
GAAGGCCGCCTCCCAGCCGTCGCGCCGCCAGAGCATGGTCTCGCCGTTCTGGCTCGCATAGCAGGTGACGATAACGGAAGTGGCGGAAGCCTCCCGCCGCAGGGAGCGCCCGGGCATTCCGCGCCAAATGCTTTCCGGCAGACCGGCGGCATCGAGGATCGAGGGCGCGATATCGAGATGGCTGGCATCTGTCAGGGCGGGTCCGCGGCCCATGCCCGCGGGCCACTTGATGAGAATGGGCACGCGCGTCTGCTGGGGATTGAGCGCGGAGCAGTGGAACCAGCTTCCGTGTTCCTTGAATTCCTCGCCGTGGTCGCCGGTGAGCACGATGAGCGACTCGTCATAACGTCCACTTTCCTTGAGGAAGGCGATAAATTCACCGACGAGGTGATCGCCCCACGACACGGAGTTCCAGTAGCGGCGCTGCACCCGGGCGATTTCCTCCGGCGTCGGCCGCAGCGGCCAGACGGGAGCCTCCTCGTAGTCGGTATAGGGCGGTTTCCAGTCCTCGTGCCACTTGTAGGGATAGTGAGCGGAATCAATGGCGGTGAGCCAGAGCACGCCGCCGGGCGGGGATTTGGCAACACTCTCGCGGAGCCGCTGCATCATCCGGCGTTCGCGCTCCGGCATGGAATAGATGTGGTCAGGGTGCGGCGACGGCGTGTGCTCAAGAACGCGAAGGATGCTGCCGTCACCAAAATTGGAGGTGAACATGTCACAGTAGTCGAAATTGCCGGCGCTGCGCACTTCCACGCCATAGCCCGCTCCGTGAAGAAGCGAGAGCAGCGGCGCAGGGGCCACGACGCGGCTCACACTCTCACCGTGCCACGGCAGCCGCCCGTGCAGCATGGAGAACCACGAGAGATGCGTGGCATTCGCGGCGGAGCGGGTCTCACTGAGGGCCTGACATTCTTCATCGCGCCAGCGGGCGAGAAACGGGGTGCGCTCCGGATGAATGGCGTCGGCACGAAGCGTCTCGGCAATGAAGAGGAAAATGTCAGGGCGGCGTGCCGCCGGGGCCGGTTCGGCGAAGGCGGGATCGGCGGCGGTGACGCGAAAACCAACCAGCCCCGGCGGCGGCGAGAACGGGGTGAACTGGAGGGTGGTCTCGCGGCTTTCCCAGTTCCGCCACTCGACCGGCTTACAGAGCGACTCGGTGACCGTGAGCAGCATCAGCGCCACCCATGCACTAAGCGCGGTGGCCGCGAGCCGGGCCACACTGATGCGCCAGCCGCCGCGGTGCGAGAGCCAGCGGCTGAAGAAATACCATGCCGGCGCCGCGAGCAGGGAGAGCACGATGAGCGCGGTCTGGCCGGTGGCCGCATCAAAGCCGCCGCCCTCACGGATTTTGAGAACATCCACGCGGCCGCCGGTTTCGACCTCGGCGCAGAGAAGATAGAGGCTCTTCGTCCACGCCAGCCGCAGCACCATGTCGGCGATCACCAGCAGCGGCGCAAAGACGACCGCCGACCATGCGGTCCAGCCGGTGCCGCGGGGCCACCAGCGCGCGCCGAGCAGAAGGAGCAGCCACAGCGCGGCGGCCAGCACGATTTGCGTTAGTCCGCGTCCCGCAATGTAGCCGGTAGCTGCCAGCCATCCCGGCGGCGCGTGGCCGGTCATCAGCAGCCCGCTCACCGTGTTGAGAAGGATGAAGCTGCAAAAAAAGACCGCATTCCACGGCCGGCGCTCGCGGGAATAACTGCCCAGCGACTCCGGGCGGCGGCGGCGAAAGAATCCCGCGGCGATCACTCCGCTGATCAACAGCGCCGCCAATCCGCCGGCCACGGCCTCACGCGGGAGATGTCCTGACAGCCCGAAAACTCCCAGCAGGAGCAGCGCCAGTGACGCCGCCGCGCCGCCCCATCCGCGCCGCCAGCACACCGCCCACCACCACCAGCCGCCCGCGGTCAGGCCGCCAACGGTGAACACCGCGACCTCCAGAGAATCAATGAGCAGATGCCCCGGCCAGAACCGCACCGCCCACTCCCGCCCGCCAAACGGAATCGTCCACCCGTGCCACAGCCCGGCGAACAGGCACAGCACCACTCCCCACGCCGCAGCGTGGTGCAGCAGCGCGTTTTGCCAGGAAAGGCGATGGCCTTCCCGCACATGGGAATGAGCGTCGGTCATGAATCAGGGGTGCCGGAGTTAGCGCAGGGACCGCGCGGCTGCAATCTTATCCGCACAGTGGCGCGCTTGCACGAAACACCGCAGCGCGGAACAACTTCGGCATGACCAGCCCCGTCCCGGTCCCGCCGAAAAATCTCAACCCCTTCGCCCGCGAACTCCTGGAAGCGCTCGCGGGGCATCCTGAGGCTGCGGAGATCGTGATCGGCGGCGGCGTGGCGCTCAGCCATTATCTTGAATACCGCGGCACCGTGGACCTTGATGCGTGGTGGCGGCACAAGCCGGTGGAAGGCTGCCGCGCGCTGATTCGCCGCCTCATTGAGGCGATGGGCGTTAAATACGGGCTGGAGTTCCGCTTCCGGGTGTTCGGAGAAACGGAGAGCTTCGAACTGCTCAATGGGAGGCAGAAGAGCTTCTCGTGTCAGATCATCGAAAGAACGCTCTACCTGCAGGGGGTCATGCCTTCGCCATGGCCCCCGCTGCACATTGAGACACTGGAAGACAATCTGGCGTCGAAAATGAGTGCTTTGGTAAGAAGGGGGGCGCCGCGCGATTTTATGGATGTTTATGAACTGTGCCGCAGCGGCATGGTCACCCCCGAACAGTGCTGGGAACTGTGGCAACGCAAGAATCCTGACGAACTCCCGGTCACGGGAGCCGGGATGATCATTTCACATTTGCAGGGCATTGAGATGCGCCGTCCCCTCGAAACAGTTTCGACAGGAGAGAGGGAAAAAGCGCGACTGGTGCGCGCATGGATTCGTGATATTCTCTGCGCACCTCACCGCCATGATCCTTGATCCCACTGTCTATCCCGACCTGGAGGAAGCGCCTGCCGATTTGCCGGAGCCAGGCGACAAGGCGGACTATGTCCACCGTCTGTGCTCGGCTTTTGATTTTGGCATTTTCCCCTGGCCTGAGGACTGGCGGCAACTGCGGGGCTGGAAGCAAATCTTCGATGCCTTTCCGCTCCCTCATTCGCCTGCCTATCACACCTTCCGCTGGTGGTATGGCTGGGAGCCGGTGCCCGCCGGCACCCTGGGAGGCAATCTCCGCTGGCAGGATCAGGATCTTCGCGAGGGCCGCACGGATCCCTGCGAGCATATGGTATGAGCGCTGCTGTTCACAAATTCACGGGCTCGCTGAATGCCAGCCCGTGGGCTTCGGCGACGGGTCTGCAGGTGAGGAGGCCGGCGTGGCAGTTGATGCCGTCGAGCAGCTCCGGCTTGAGGCGGCAGGCTTCGGCGAGACCATGATCGGCGAGGAGGCCGAGGTAGCGGTGCGTGACATTTGTCAGGGCCTGAGTGGCGGTGCGGGCGTAGGCCCCGGGCATGTTGGCGACGCAATAATGGATCACGCCTTCCTCCACATAGGTCGGCTGATTGTGAGTCGTGGGCCGCGTCGTTTCCGCACAGCCGCCCTGATCCACGGCAATGTCCACAAGCACGCTGCCTTCGGGCATTTTCCTGAGCATGTCGCGGGTGATGAGTTTCGGCGCTTTGGCTCCCGGCACCAGCACCGCGCCGATGACGAGATCCACCCGCGGCAGCAGATCCATGAGGCTGGCCGGGCTGCTGTATAACGTGTGCGCCGTGTGCATGGTCACGTCGAGGTAGCGCATCCGTTCCACGTCCACTTCCAAAATGGTCACGTCCGCACCCATGCCGGTGGCGACCCGGGCCGCATTCACCCCGGCCGTGCCGCCGCCGATGACAACCACTTTCGCCGGCAGCACGCCCGGCACGCCGCTCATGAGCACCCCGCGCCCGCCGGTGTGGCGCTGGAGATGATAGGCACCGACAACGGCCGACATGCAGCCGGCGATTTCGCTCATCGGCTCCAGCAGTGGCAGGCGGTGATTCACCTCCACCGTCTCATAGGCGATGGCGGTGCATTTGGTGGCCAGCAGCTTTTCGGTGAGTTCCTTCGATGCCGCGAGGTGCAGGTAGGTGAAGAGCATCTGCCCCTCCCGCAGCATGGCGATTTCCACCGGCTGTGGCTCCTTCACTTTCACGATGATCTCCGCACGGGCGAAGATCTCCGCCGCTGTTTCCACCACGACGCAGCCCGCCGTGCGATACTCCTCTGTAAGAAACCCGGATCCTGATCCGGCGTCATTTTCCACCAGCACGGTGTGACCGTTGCGAATGAGCTGCCACGCCGCCGACGGCGTCAGGGCGACACGGCTTTCCTGGGCTTTGATCTCTTTGGGGACTCCAATGATTGTCTTTCTCATGCGGCGAGCAGAGCGCGTTCCCGGGTGAACGAAAGCGGGAAGCGGAAGTTGCTCCTGCCTTGCAGGAAACCGGTTCAGCGCCTGACCGTCTGCCCGAAAAAAGCGGCCTTCGTCACCGTGCCGCCGCCGCGGCGGCGGGTGGCAAGGCTGGTGTCGCGCTTGAGCGGCGGGGGCACCGCGGAGGCGGTCGTGGCGGGGGCCTGCAGCGGTGCGTGGCTGAGTTGAGTCTGGCCCGGCTCGACTTTGGTGATGAAGCCGCTGCCTGACAGCCGCGGGGTTTGGCGCAGACCGGCAGCGACGGCAGGATTCGCGCCGTCGCTGGGTTGGAGCACCGCTCCGACCTGACGAAACGCTCCGTCCACGCTGAGCGCCGTGGTGAGAATGACCGACGAGCCGTCGGGACGCGACTCATGCACGATGTCAGGCGCGGCGAGGCGGATGGAATTCCCCTGGCCCAGTGAAGTGAGCCGTCCCCCGTTCACAATGAATCCGTCAGAGACGATCTCCACCCGGCGGGCTTCGATCCAGCCGGTGGTGTTCACCAGTCCGCCGCCGCGTGCGCCGGAAATGACGGGCGTAATGGCAGATGGTGAGACGCTCACCGGCGACGAATCCACCGCAGCGATCCGCACGTCGCCGCCTTGAGCGCGCAGCCGGGCCAGACCTCCCGTGGAGACGGTGCCTGACAAAATCACCAGCGGGCCGCCGGAGGTTTCGATGGTGCCGTCCACACCGATGGCCCCGCCGAGGGAATCGGGCATGAAGACGCCAGCGCCGTCAGTTAAAAATCGTGAGTCATTCGCGGGCAGCATGGTGCTCAGCATCACGCCCGGGGCTTCGATGCGTCCGCTGCTGCCCACCTGCACGCCGCCCGGGCTGATAAGATAAAACGGGCCGTCGGCGGAGATGCGTCCGTCCACCACGGCGGGCACGGGACTGCGCACGAGGTTTAGTGAGGGAAACGCGCCGCCGTTCTGTGAGAGAAAGTGCAGTTCGCGACCGGCGGCGAGCGTGAAGTCCTGCCATTCGATGCGTGCGGGACCGGTGAGACTCACCGTAGTGAGCGCACCGGCCGTCTGCACGACGGCATTCGGACCCGCTCCTGCAGGCCCGACGGCGAGATCGGCCCGCGCCAAACCGGCGGGAAGGACGAGAACGAGGAGCGCGCGGGGATTCATGACGGAAGGTATCGCAATCCGCCTGCGGCGCTGGCAATTTATTTTGCATCGCCGGAAGAAAGTGTTTACAAAGCCGCGCTTTATGCCCGCCCCCGACTGCCGAGAATGGATTGATGAACTGTGGCCGCTGATTTGTCAGCGGGCCCGGCGTCCGCTGGGCGGCATATTGCTCGACAGTGCGGACGCGGGCGCGATCGCGGCGGAGGTGTTTTCCGATTTCCTTGCGGAGTTCCCGCAGCGGCCCGGTTCGTGGGAAACGGTGCTGCACTGGCTCACCTCCCGCGTGCGATTGCCGGCGCTGGCCCTTGTCGCAGAGGAACGCCGCCGCCGCGGTGACTGGCAATTGTTTCGCGACCCGCAAAAGCTGGCGTGGGAGCGGAATCCTGACTTCGACGCGCTCCGCCGGCGATCGGCGGAGGGCGCGCTGCAGTCGCGTCAGTGGGACGGCGCGGCGGCGATCCTGGAACGCGCGGCGAAGCCGGTATTTCTGCGGCTGGGCACCGGCGAGGAGGATGCGCGTGATTTGCAGAACGAAACTCTCGCGGAACTGACGCGTGCCTCCGTGACACCCGGTGCGCTGGAGAAACTGCTCGTGTTTGAAGAACTGCCCAGGCTTTTTATCACCATGATCGAACGCCGCACGATTTCGTGGCTGCGCAAGACGTCCGCGCAAAAACGGCGCGCGACGAATCCCGCCTACACCGAACCTCTGGACGATCCCGACAACGCCGCCGCCCGGCGACTGGCGGTTCCTGGCACCGCTCCTTCCGGTGACAGTCCCTGGGTAAGCGCGGGTTTTGACCGCATCCGGAGCGCGTGCCGCGGGGTGCTCTCCGATTTTGAATGGCACCTCGTGGAAACGCTGTTTGTGGAGGCCTCGCACACGCGCGGCGACCTGGTGAGCGATGCCTGGACGCTTGAACATCTGGGCGTCACGCCCGCGGATTCGGAATCCAAACGCCGCCGCCGGCTCAATGAGTTTATTGACGATGCCCTCTCCCGCCTTGGCCGCGCGTTGCATGAATGCGATCTCTGAAATTCGCTTTTTTGCCAAAACCCTCTGCCGGCTGCGATTACCGCTCCAGTTCCCATGAAAGCCAACGATCCGATCAATCCCGACGAAACCGCTGCCAGTCTTACGTGCCGCTCCCGCACGGATGCACTGCACGCCCTGCGCCTGTTGTCAGAGGCGGAGGAATCTTCCGCGGGTGACGAGGAAGTGCCGCCACTGCCGGCACCGTTGCGCGAGCAGTGGCTGGAGACCTATGGCGCGTCGACTCCCGCTCCGGTCCGCCCGGCGCCGGAATCGCGCGAAAGCTGGCTGAGCCGCCTTGCGGGATTCTTTGCCCGGCCGCGCGTCGCGTGGGCGGGAGGTCTCGCCGCCGCGGCAGCAGCCATCGTGCTGATGATGCAGTCGCCGGAAACGACTAAGCCAGGCTCTGACGGCGGCATCATTACGCGTGGCGGAAATCACGGCGAAGTGAAATTCACGGCCGCGCGATTGATCGTCGTAGCGCCCGCAAACAAAGCCGAGGCCCTGCTGGCGGAACTGGCGCGCGCGTTCCCGGCACGCCGCATCGAACGCGTGGACGCCGTGCCCGCCGATGCAGAAGACAGCGCCATCATCATCGACGCCGCGGCCCGGACCATCCGCCGTGGCGGAGCAGGCGCGGCGTTGCAGGATGCCGACCCCCTCACACATCCCGCCGGAATCATTATGGCCATCGAATCTCTGGACGAGCCGGAACCGCGCTGATTTACTTCCGCTATGAATATCACGCGACGGCCTGCGCGGCACAGCCGCTTTGGATGGCGGGAATTTCTCCCGGCAGTCCGCAGTGCGACGCCCTTCCTGGCCGCGTGCGCGTCGCTGACCGCCGTTTGCCTGTGTCGTGCGGCAGCCATCTCAGAAATTGATCTGGTCAACGCCGCCGATCCCGCGCAGCCGCTCCTGCTGAAGGATGCGGCGGAATTGCAGGCTTCGCTGCGCTCCCGCAAAGGTGAGCCTGACAACGCTGCCGCTCGCGAATCCATCGCCGACACGGCGCTCGCGCACTACGAGGCCGCAGGCTGGCCGGTTGTGGATGTTTCTGTCGAACAACAAACCGGCGGCGTGCTGCGGGTGTCTGTGATGGAAGGCCGCTACGGCGAAGTGTCCGTGACGGGCGGTTCCGACTGGATGCGGCGCGCGGTCTTCGCAGACTGGAGCCGGCGTCGCGGCACACCGCTGACTTCCGATTCCCTCGCTGCCAGCCTCGCGTGGCTTCACCGCAATCCGCTGCACGCGGGAACCGTTGGCTTTGCTCCCGGCCCGGAAACGGCCACGGCGGATGCGACACTAACGCTGCAGGAAACGCGACCGTTCCGGTTCGTCGCGGGCTATCGCGACGACGGTGCGCCGCCGCTGTGGCGCGAGCGTTTCTCTGCCGGCTGGGAAGTGGCGGACGCGTTTGGCGTGCCGTCGTGGTGGAACGCGGAAGCGACGAGCGGCACGGACAGCGATGAGTTCCTCGGGGCACGCAGCCTGTTCCGGCTGTTCCTGCCATCGCATAACGAAGTTCGTGTCAGCGGTTACTGGACGCAGGCGGCTTCCACCACGGCCCTGCTGCCAGGCTTCGATTCCGTCTCCGATCTGGAGGCGTGGAATATGTCCCTGCGCATGACCGCGCCGCTGCCCGCATGGCGCGGATGGACCGGCGATCTCGTTGCGGGCGCGGACTTCTTCCGGCTGAACAGCATCGTCCAAGCCGGCGGCACCGGAACTGCCGGGCGCGCCGATGCGCTGCACGTTGCAGCGGGTGTTAGTGCCGAACGGCGCGGCGCCACCTCGCGCTCCGGTCTGAACGCCGAGATCGCATGGAGTCCCGGCGGCGTAACGGATGCCGCGCACGACCCGGATCACGAGGCGATGCGTCATGGTGCGAGCGCCGACTACACGCTCGTGCGGGCCGGCGCTTGGACCGAGCAGGATCTGAATTCCGGCTGGAACACGGCGGGCCGGGTTTTCGGTCAATGGAGCAGCGAGCCTGTTATTCCCCTGCAGGAATTTTCACCAGCGGGTGCAGTTGGGGTGCGCGGATTTCCGGCGGCTTCCGCGCTGGGCGACAGCGGCGTGCAAGTCAGCCTGGAAATCCTGTCGCCGCTGCTGCCATTGCCCGCTGCCCTGCGGGAGGTGCGGGCCAAAGCCGTGGCGTTCCTCGATGCCGCGATCGTCCGTGACGATGTCGAAGATGACAGCGATTCCCTTGCCTCCGCCGGTGCCGGAATCCGTATGCAGTGGCGCGAGTCGTTCGGCATGGTCATGGACTACGGTTGGCGGCTCACCGAACCTGGCGGGCGGCTGCACGTCGCCCTGCGCATGGAATTCTAAATCTGCTATTCGATATGAACGCGCTGTCCTCCTCCCTTCTCAGAGTCGCCCTAACGGCGCTGCTCCTCTGGATGTGCCCGCACGCCGGCGCGCAGGAACTGGCGGCGCGCTATCTCTTCATCCTACGCAATCCCGATCCCGCCCTGGAGCCGCTGCTGCGCAATAGAGTCGCTGTGGAAGGCGGCGTGGCGGGGGATCAGATTTTCTTCCCCGAACTGGGATTCATCGCTCAGGTCGGTGTGTTTGCCCAGCCGGTCGCCATCGTGGACAACGACCCTCAGGTGCAGGTGGTGCGCGACGTGCTCGTCTATTCCTCCGGCGGGCCGCTGGGGCCGGGCTGGGTGAAGAATCAGTTCCAGCAGCCTGCGGCCGGTGAGTCCTGCAATGACACGCCGCCCGTGGTTTATGTGGTGGATACCGGAATCACGGCGACGCACGCGGATTTCACCTGGCCGCCGGGCGCGACACCCGCCCTGACATTCGCTCCTGGCTTCAGCTACGCGAAACACATTCCCACCAACGCGCCGCTGCCGGAGTATCCTGACAATCACGATCACGGGACGCGCGTGGCCGGCTGCATTGGCGGGCGGCAAACGGGACTGCTGGAGGCGCTGGGCGCGCGCGCGGTGGTGAAGAGCATCTCCATTTTCGACACGCCGGCCCAGGGCAACGGCCTCGCCACATGGGCCAGTCAGGCCATCAACGGCGTTCTGCGCGCCACCACGGATCATAAAGCACGCCGTGCGCTGCCATATCTCAAAAACCGTGCCGGCGTGCTGGTCTTTGCCCACGCCACGCGGATCCTGGACGGAAGGTTTGGCGCGCTGGACAACGCCATCGAAAAGGCGTGGCAGTCGGGACTGCACGTCGTGATGTCCGCCGGCAATGAGGCGGTGAACGCGGCGCTGGTTTCGCCGGCAGGAGCCGCGTGGGGCTACACGCTGCCAGGGCTGCCGCCAGTGACCGTGCGGTTCTGGTCCGGCGCGCTGCCGGCGGGTGCTGTGCTGTTCCGCGCCGCGCCGGAGTTCACCGTCACCGGCGGCTGCGATGTGGCGGGCGGCGTACCGCAATTGTGGCCGCTGACCAATTTCAACATCCTTCCCGCTGCCGCGGT
Source organism: Verrucomicrobiota bacterium (assembly GCA_031414455.1). Taxonomy (GTDB): domain Bacteria; phylum Verrucomicrobiota; class Verrucomicrobiia; order Verrucomicrobiales; family V1-33; genus V1-33. The sequence continues at coordinate 9,098 of JANNVM010000572.1, read as the reverse complement.
CGATGGCTTCGCGCCGGCGGCGAATGTCCCGTGCGCCGCCGCCGCGGGACCGCCATACGCCGCCGGCAACGGCACCAGTTATTCCGCAGGTCTCGCCGCCGCCATGCTCACGTGGGAAGCGTGGATGCGGCCGTGGGCCACGCCAGCACAGGCGCGGCAGTGGTTCAACGATTCCATGACGCTCCAGCCGGGTGGCTGGATGAAAGTTGAAACACCCGCGCTGCCGCCCGCGGGCCTGACATGGGCGGAGTGGATCGAGGCCTTCTATCCCGCCGCCGTATCCACACCCGCACAGCGCGATCCCGGGGGTGATCCTGACACGGATGGCACGCCCAATTTCGTGGAGTATTTTGCGGGAGGCGATCCGCGCTTTGCCGGGAACGGTCTGGAACCGGAGATCACTCTGCAATTCGTATCCGGCAGTGTCCGGGCCACCGTAAGAATGCCGTGGGCCTGCCATCTGCCGCCTGCGCCGCAGGTCAAATGGGCGCTGGAGGAGTCCACTGACCTGATCACATGGAGCCCGGTGGCCGGCAGTGCCCTGACAAGACTCTCCCCGCCGGACATCAAAGGCGACGGCACCCTGGCGGAGTCCACGGCGACAATCCCGGACACGCAGCGCCGGCTGCTGCGCATCAAGTTCACCTTCACGCCATGACTGCGGCCGGGTGGCTGATGCTTCTGGCACTGCCGGCGCTCGCTGTAGAGCCGCCGCTGCCGGAGCGCATTGATGCGGCCATGAGTGCCGGCGATTTCCGCGCCGCGCTACCACTGGCGGAGAAATGGCTGGCGGAATTGCAGAGTCAGCCTGACAGGAAACTGGAGACCGCGCGCGTGCAGCATGTGCTCGGCAGCGTTCGTGACCGGCTGGGCGAGCACGCGGAGGCACTGCGGCTGCTGGAGCAAGCCGCGGCAGGTTATCAGGCCGCCGGAGCCGCGCCGGAGGAACTGGCGGCGTGTGCCGATGAGGCCGGCCGCGCCGCGCTGGCCGCGGGAAACTACACCGCGGCCGGGCAATGGCTGACCAAAGCCGTCACCGGCCGGCGCGGCGGCATGGCGGCGCATTCCCGCAGCGCCCTCGCCGAGGTGCTGCTGCGCGCGGGACGGGCGGATGAAGCACGCCAGGCATGGGAACAGGCGCTAACCGAATGCGGAACGGATGACACCGCGCGATGTTTCGCTCTTCGCGGCCTCGGGCTGCACGCACACACGACCGGCGCATGGGAAACCGCCGCAGGGCACTTTCGCGCCGCCCGCGAAGCCGCGGTGGCTCTGGGGCCGGATGCCCCGGCCATGCAGGCCGCGCTCGACGGTCAGATCGGCCAGTCGCTGCTTCGCGCCGGCCGTGTGACGGAAGCCGCGCCGTTGCTGGAATCCGCCGCGGCGTGGTTTGAAACCCACAGCGGCTCGCCTGACGAAACGGCCGCCGCATGGAACAATCTCGCCACGCTTTGGCTGGAACGCGGCAAAACCGCGCAAGCCGCCGCGCGGCTCAGCAAGCTTCTCGAAGCACCGGACGCCGCCGCTTTTGCGGCATCGCCGCAGGCCGTGACGCTCTGGCTGAATCTCGCCGCCGCCCGTCAGCGCGAGGGCGATGCCCGGGCTTTCGCCAGCCTGGAAAAAGCGGCATCACTCGCTGAGCAGCATCTGCCAGCGGTGCATCCGCTGCGCATTCAAATCGCCCTAACCGCCGCCACCATCGCTGCGGATGCCGGTGATAAGCCCGTGGCAAAGCGGCGCGCCGCGGAGGCATCCCGAATGGCGCTGTTATGGATGCAGCAGGCCGCGGCGTGGCCGGATGACTCGCGGCTGCTGGAGTTTCATGCGACGCTGGATCCGGTTTCGCCGCTGGCGGCGCTCGCGGCGGACGACACCGATGCGCTGCTCACCGCAGTGCTCGCCAGTCAGGAAGCCGTGCCGGAAATTCTGCTCACGCGCCGCCGCTGGGAAGCTCACGCCGGCACCGGTGCGGTGATGGCGTGGCGTCGTGATCCTGATCATGCCCCCGGCCCGCCGCGGCGCGAAGCGCCGGACGCCGCCGGCCTCCGCCGGGCGTTGCCGCCGGACGCGATGTTTGTGAATTTCTTTCGCTGGCGGGCCAGCCAGCCGCGCGGCGTTTGGGCCGCTGCGGGCCGCTACGGGGCGATCATTGTCGCGCCTGACAAACCGGCACGCTGGGTGGACCTCGGCCCCGCGCCGGCTATCGAACACCGCGTGCGCCGTCTCATCGCCGCCGCGCGCGATGCCGTGGCCGCCGGCAGTGAATCCGCGGGCCGCACGAGCATAACGTGGCAATTGACCAGTCTGCACGACCTGCTGTGGAGGCCGCTGGGCATTCCGTCAGGACCGGAACAGCGCATTCTGCTGCGTGCCGATGCCCTGCTGCATTTTGTGACATGGGCCATGCTGACGGATGCCGCCGGCAGCCCGCTCTGCGAGCGGTTCCCTTCGCTGGAAGTCATCGTCTTTCCACGTGCCGCGGCGGCGGCGAACCCGGCTGCTCCCCGCTGGCGCGTGCTGGCGGCGGGCGAATCTCCCGCAGCCGCATTGCCTGACATCAAGCCGCCGCTGCCGGTCCCGCTCACGCCTTCTCTTTGGGAAAGCCTGCTGGACATTCCAGCGCTGCCAGGTGTGAAGAAGGAAGTCGCTGCCATCCGTGCCGCCGCCGGCACAACCATCACGGTCGAAACGCCCGCCGCCGCCGAAGCCGCCTTCGCCGCCGCACCCCCGCCGTCGGTGCTGCACTTTGCCGGACACGGATTCGTCTGTGAGGAAAACGGCGCGCGCGGCCCGTCGCTGCTGCGGGCCGGCCTTGTTATGAATGATTGCGCCGCGGCACTGCGTGATCTCGCCGCGGGAAAACCACGGTCGCCTTCCTCCGACGGCCTGCTTTTTTCCACCGATGCTGCGACGCTCCCGCTGGATGGTGTCGCCGCGGTTTTTCTGTCAGGATGCCAGACGGGGCTCGGCCACTGGCAAAGCGGCGGTCAGCTCGCCGGGTTGCGCCACGCCTTCCTCATCGCCGGAGCCGGTGCGGTGGCCTCGACACTGTGGGACTTAAACGATGCCGCCGCACCGGAGTTTGTCCGCTCCATCTACACCGAACTTGCCGCGGGTGCCGCGCCCGCCGCCGCCGTCTGGCACGCGCAGCGAAACTGGCTGCATTCGCCGGCCGCGCAGAAGCTTACGCCAGGAATGCGCGCTGCTCTCGCCGGCGCCTGGATCGCCGAGAGCGCCGGCTGGAAGCCGTAAGCTCCGGAAACTGATAGTGCCGCCGGGGGCTGTGGAAAAAATCTGCGGAAAATTGCCAATCGCGAAACGGGATCGCGATTCCCCCTGCGAGCCGCGCCTGCCGGACCGTGGTCCGGTTGGCGCGGCTTTCACTGGACTACACAACCCACTCCCCAATAGAAAATGAAAACCTCACCGCATACTGTTAGTCGCCGGCGCCGGTCATTCCCTCCCGGTGCCCTGCTGTTTGTTTCACTGCTCACCTCAGTTTCCGCCCAGGGGCCGGCGCCTGATGGGGCAGTGGATGATCCCGTCAATGCCCGCATCGAGAACGGGGCCATGATCATTGATGTGGACGGCAATGGTGTGGTGGAGGTCGCTCCTTCGCCGGGCGGACCGTGGGTACCGCTGCACGAAGCGCTGCCCGGGGTCCGTCTGGAGGCACCGATCCCGCTGGATGCCAACCGCCGTTTCATCAGACAGCGGCGGCCCGACGGCAATGCAGGTGTTATCCGGCCGGTCATCCGTAATCTGCCGGAGGATCCGCCGCGCTTCAGCAGCATCGTGGCTCGCGGATTCGACGGCACGAAGGTGACTGTTGATGCCGTGCTCGCGCCAGGGCAGGCGGTGCCGGCGATCCTGCCTTTCTTCATCGGCAACGAGATGGTGCTCCTTCGTGATGACGGGCTTGAGGGCGACGCAGTCGCACGGGATGGAAAGTTTCACGGCGTGCTGCCGGTGAATCTCGTGGATATAGAGCGCGCCCGCGGCATTGTAGCCGGATTCGGCCAGGCGGCCGCACTCCAGGATTTCGCCGGTCGCACCTTGAAGCCACAACTGGTGCCCGCCGTGCAACTGACAGGAAGGTTCGATGATTTCCTTGCAGGCCGTCCGGTCCCGCTGCCGCTGCCCATTCTGCTGCCGCCGCCGCTGCCAGGGCCGAATCCTCCGCCCGTCGTGCTACCACTACCGCCGCCGGGCGTGCCTCCCATCACCCCGTGCAATCAACTGCCCACCTGGCAAAAGACACTTCTCATTACTGATCTCTCCGTCGTGGAGGATCCGGTGCGCACCTTCGATCCCTCCACGGGCGCGGGAACACCGATGAGTGCATGGACCTTTGGCAAACTGATGACCGATGCGGCAAATCCGGCCATGACCGGCATTAATCCCTCTGATTTCGCGCGCCGCTGGCTGCGCACCTGGGAGGCGGATCAGTCCATCAACAACGACCCGGTTCCTAACCGTAAGGCGAAGATGATCGCCACCATTCTGAAGTCGTGGGAGAACGCCAGCGGCGGCCCCGGAGCGCCGCTGCGCATGGAGCGCGCGCCGTTTCGCCTGCTGGCCATTGTGAACCGCCTCGACCTGCGCGGCAATGTCACCTATGGCGGCAGCGTCAGCGACGACTGCTGCGAACAGCGCTGCATCACGGGTGAGGGACGCTTCGTCTTTGCATTTTCCGGCGACGGTGTGGACCAGGGCGGCGGCTATCCCGGCGGGGGCGGCGGAGTTGTCGGAGGCGATCCGCACGGCAATGGCGGCGCTCCCGACCGGCCGTTCCTCGTCATCTTTGAATACTGCATTCCCAAAGAGGGCTGCCCGGCGCTGCACGCCTACGCGCAGCAGTGGGCCGACCTGCAGTGCCTCCCGTGGGGGCCGGTCTATAACGCTGCGCTCCATCGCATCACCGATCAGTTTACCGCGGCCAACGCCATGCCGGCGAAGCCTAACGGCAGTGCTCTCAATCAACTGCGCACGAACGAAAACCTCCTCACACCGTCCACTGCCGTGCCGTCCACGCAGTGGGAACTGCGCGAGTTCAAACTTTTCTGCAACGACTCTGACAAGGGTTTCCTCCGCCCGGTCACGGTGAAGCAAACGCCGCGTGAGGACTCGGACAGCACCCAGTTGCTGCACAACTTTATCACCACCACCGTGCCTGCTCCTCCCGACCACACGGTACCGCTGGAATGGGGAATGCCCGGCCTGCAAAAGCAGCCGTTCCTCGGCGGTCGCGCGGTCATGCCGCCCATCAGTATCACCAGCGGATCACCCGCATGGGCCACCACCGGCACCGTCGTCAATAACATGCTGCGTCACGATTTTGCGCTCAATACCTGCAACGGCTGCCACAGCACCGAAACCAACACCGCCTTTGCTCATGTCGGCGCCCGCGCCGCAGGGCAGCCGGCACCGCTCTCCGGATTCCTCATCGGCGATGGAGTGGGCGGACCGTTCCTCGTGGACATCCCGGGAGCACCTGCGGCCACCGTCGGCTTCTTCGACCTGCGCCGCCGGGAGAAAGACCTCATTCAATTCCTGCTCACGCCCTGCGGATTGATCGCCCTCGAACAGGCTCCGCTGGACGCTGCGGCGGTCCACTAAGCCGTTTTGTGATCCCCCCGGCCGGAGACCGGGCCACTGCCGGACGACACTCCCGGGTCATCCTGATGTCCGTCAGCCAGCCGGTCTCCGGTTCCCGCAGACAGCCTCGCCAGCACGCAAGCCAACCGCGCAGGAAGGATCAAACATCCGTGTTTTTCCGAAGTGGCGAAGCGTTTGCGTAACCGGGTAGCCTCAGCCGTGCCAGTCTCTAATTTGCGAATGTGACAAAATCGTCACGGCCGCCACCCCCACAAGTCTTGTCGCCGCACCCCCCGTCACGCTAAAACCGCGGCGGCTGCTGCAACGCAGCCAGGGGGGTAGTAAGGCGGTCTGGCTGGGATATCACTTCGCGGGAAACTTTAGGGGGGATTCCGCAAATTAGAAAACCAGCCGGGCCGCCAGGATCCGCCCCGCACCGCGCAAGGGTGGACAGGAACGCGGTCCACCTCAGTCGCAGGGGTATTGGTCCAAGACACAGACCGCCTCACCAACTGTCAACGATTTCCCCGGTCAATCTGTTACCCATCCTCCCGGGTCGCCCCCCACACCTGATCCCGCACGCCGCCAGACCGCTCCTGGTCAGCGTTTCCGGCCCGGTTTCGCCGCGGCCACTGTGCGATATTTCTGCAAATCCGCCTCCTGTAAAAACTCCATGCTTTTGAAGCTCAAGCTCAAGTTCTCCTTGGGCTGATCTACCCCGGCACTAATGTCAAAGCTGGAAATGTAGACCTCTGTCAGTCTGTAGCCATAGGACGTGCCTGGCTCCGCAAGCGCACTCACCAGCACCACTTCCTTAAAGTACTTCCCCTCGGCAACTGCCATGAAGATGAAGGGACTTGCCGCGTCCGCGCCCTTCGAGACCTGGATAGTATCCGTCGATCCGCGCGGTGTCGAATTGGACCAACTGAGGACCGCGATCCATCCGGGATAGCGGGCGTCCCGGCTCCCGCCTTTGATGTCGCCAAGTTTCATGTATGCGGGCATGGGGTGAATCTCCTTTGGCCGCCATGCTACGCCGGAAAGTCGCGGCGGGTCAATCTTTCGTTTGGCTGCGAGAACGCGCGCGGCATCCTGGACCCTGCCGCTGACTTCTTATTGCGGCCCATTCGGGACGGCGGTGGCCGGGTTTATTGCTCAAGTGCGGCGGAAGCAAGGTACGGTGAGAACGCTCAGGGGGCGTAGGTTCCGGCCACGTTGTCCACCTGGCGTCCCCCGGACCAGTAGATGTCCACTGCCGTGTAGCCGCCGGCATTGCTGTCACTCCCGGAGGCCTTGCTCTGCGCAATGAGCGATCCCACGCCGCGGATGCCGTCGTCGCCGCTATTTTGCACGAGGCACTGGGAAATGGTGGAATTGTCCGCATAGACTCCGGCACCACCGCAGCCTGACGCCTGCGCGCCGATGACGACCGAGTTGGGCGAACTGATGCCGTGTGCGCCGACGAAGCGGGCCACGAAACCCCGCACGGTGTTGTTGCCCCCGCTCAAGCCGGAACCAGTCACCCGCTCCACCACACAGTTTTCCAGCGTGCTCAAGTCAGTCTTGATCCCGTCGCCCGTGCCGGAATGCACTACGGCATTTTGGATGACTGCCTGCCTGGCCCAAATGCCGTAAACGCCGAAGTCGCGCACCGTGCAGTCCTGAATGCGCACGCGCCCTCCGTCGAACTCATCGCCGCCGAGGGTGGCAATGCCTCTGGAGAACCCGCGTACCGTGAGCTTTTCGAGATGAATGTTATAGGCGGTCGCCGTGCTAGCGGTTCGCCCGGAAGTGAACAACCCGAGGCGCGTGCTGCCCGCGTAAGTGCCCTGCCGCGGATTGGCGGCATCCTGCGTCCACACACCGGGGCCAACGATCGAGCCATTGCGGATGGTCACGTTGACCAGCGGTGAGCCGGGGAAAATGCTGATCCCGTCGCTGTCGAACGGAATGATGACCGAGAAGCCGTTCAGGTCCAGCACCACATCGCTCGACTGGATATAGATCGTGCCGGTGTTGCCTGTAAGATAGTAGGAACCTGGCGCAGTGATGGACGGATTGCCGCCGCTGAGCGGCGTGCGCGGTTCGATTTGCGCGAGAGTTTTCATCGACGGCGCGGGCGGGCCGGGCGGCGTGAGATTCCCCTGCGCAAACAGCAGGCTTGCCGTGACGAGCAGAGCGGCAGTGATTTTAGTGGCGCAATTCATGGTATTAGGGCGGCGGGGGTGGAGGGTTGATGCGGGATTGGTTCAAAGCGGCTTTATCGCGATGGCGCGAACGAAGTGCCGCGCACCGCCCTGCCATGAGATGGTTCGCGTGGTGGTGGCCCCGGCGTCAGGAGCGAACGTGCCCTCCGCCGAGTCCGTCCACACGGCGAGATCGGTCGAGGTCTGCAGCCGGTAGAGCCGCGCCGGCTTAGTTGTGAAGGTCAACTGGACCTGTGTGCGCCCGCTGTTATATACTGCGGCCACGAGCTTGAGAAAATCGCCCGCATCGCGCGGATCGGTCGCTGCGAGGAATTCCTGGAGGTCAGTCGCGCTGTCCCCGTCCTGATTGCTCGCGGCATTGGCAGTGGTGAGGTTATTGAAGTGCTCGTGCTCCCATGAGTCGGAAATGCCATCGCTGTCCGAGTCCGGACAGATCATGTCGGTGGCAGTGAGATTCCCGCCGAGACTGATCCATCCGAGATTGGCGCTCCACGCGTAGCCGGAAAACGCTCCCGTCAGCAGATTGACGCGGGGCCGTTCCGCTTCCGCGGCGGAGGCCCAGCCAAAGTTGATCCAGCCCGCATTGGCCGCGTAGGCAAAGCCGGAGAGATTCCCTGCGCCGTCGTGATTCACGCCGCAGTCCGCGGCGGTGTTGTTTTGATAGCGAACGCCGTTGGCCGGGCTGCCGTCACCGAGATCAATCCAGCCGAAGTTGGCGGCATAGGCCCGTCCTGACAGGAAGTAGTCGCCGAAAACAACACCCTCCGCCGTCCCGGCCTCCACCGGCCGAAAATTGATCCAGCCGGCATTGGCGGCAAAGGCGAATTTTTCCGTGCTGCTGATAGTACTGTCAGCCCTGCCGGCGGGAGGCAGGAGCAGGAGCACGGGAAGGATCAGCGAACGATTCATGGCGACGACGAGCACCTTCCTTGTCAGGGCCGCAGCCGTCAATTTCATCACCGCTGGCGAAGTGAGGCACAGAATCCGGAGTTTCATTGCTGAAAGCTCATATTCTGCCAGCCCATCGTCTGTGCAAGGCCAATCGCACAATCGCGGCGGAGCAGTGCAGTCGCACCATGAGCCTCCGCCGGATACGCAAGACCCGGTCCCGGCTTTTCCTTTCCTCCTTTCCGGATGATGACCCACCTCCTGTCACTGCTTGCCTGCTTGGGGCTGGCCAGGCCTGAGATCATCGGACTTCCGGAACACCGCGGGGATTTCGATCAACCCGTTGGCAGAAAGAATCGTCGTCATGGCGGGAGACTACTCTCCCGCAGCCGGGCATCAACGCCT
>JANNVM010000571.1:0-3255 GCA_031414455.1 Verrucomicrobiota bacterium | reverse complement strand
AGCGACCATGAGTCGTCAAAGGCGCTGAGCGGCAGTCCGCTGTCGTCCTGGAGAATGGCGGTACTTTGGCGCAGGACGGCATCGCGGATCAGGCGGAACTCATCCGTGTGCATCAGATAGGAGGCACTCTTCAGATAGGTGACCACGGAACCAAAGCGGCTGACCCAGTTGAGGTAACGGCTGTCGGAGCGGAGGGAGAAGTCGGCGACATTGCCGGTGAAGTAGTAGATGTTTTTTCCGCCGGCGCGCACGAGCCAGCCGGGCCAGGATCCGCCGGGCTGACCGGCGGTAAGGACACCCGCGCCGTCGAGCGAGACAGGCTGCACACTTTCAATGTTGTAGCCAAGCCGCGCGAGGAAGACGAGGACCACCGGGAGGGTGCCTTTGAGCCGCGTGCGCTGGAGGTCCACGCGCATGTCTTTCGTGATGAAAAACGAGCAGCTCAGTGCCGTCGTGAGGGAAGTGTAGAGGCCGTCGAGCGCGGTGTTGATCTCTCCTTCACTGAGCGTGCGCAGATCGGGCAGCATCTCACTGCCTTCGAGTCCGCTGAGGAGGCAGTTGCCGCTGCCGGGGAAGAAGGCTTCCGCAAAAAGAATGTCAGGGCCGCTGAACGGATACCACAGCGTGCCGGGATTGCGCAGGCCGCCGAGCTGATTGCGGCTGAACGACGCGATGCGCGGCTGACGCATGACCGAGAAGCGCCGCCAGAGTTCGTCCATGTTCTGACTGTAGCGCTGCCAGTGCTCGCTCATGCGGACGGCGGTGAGCGGCGAGTTCGAGCCGCCGGGCATCCCCGCGAGAAAGCGCGCGGTGTCGTTGAGACTGCTGAGCGGCGCGTTGATCGTGGTGGCGGTCGGAAGCACGCCGGCCTTTTTGATTTCCACGCCGTCAGGACCGGGGGAATTGGCGCAGCTGGAGAGCAGTGTGATGATGGCTCCTAGCAGAGCCGCGGCGCGGACAGGGAAGCGATGGGTCATGGGAGAAAACGGAAATCGTCAGGCAATCTTCGCAATTTTGGCGTCGAACAAGGTAAGCGCCTCCTGGATGAGCGGGTCGTTGCGGAACTCCTCCTCCAGCTTCGCAGTCGCGGCGGCGGCTTCTGTGTCGGCGGCGGCTTTGGCCTGCTTCGGGGTGGGCGCGGCGGGTGCCGGCTCCTGCGGTGGCGGCGGCGGGGCGCTGACTTCCGGCGCGGGAGCGACCTCAATGTCGGCCCGGACTTCAACTTTGAGCGCAAATTTCTGACCGGAAAGCCTGGTTAGAATTTCTTCAATGAGGGCCTTCACGTTGGGACGCTCCAGACTCTGCGCGGCGATGCGGTGGACCTCCGGCACACCAATGAAGAAATGCCGGCCTTCGGCGCGCAGGAAGCTCGCCTCCGCCGCGTAGCCGCTCTGCATCGGGGCCTTGCGTGTCAGTTCCTCCCGCACCGCTTCCCACAATTCGGGGCCGGGTACCATGCCGCCGCCGGCGGGTGTCACGGGCTCCTGAATCACGGCGGGTGCGGGCTCAGGCACCGGAGCCGGTGCTGCCGCGGGGGCGGATGAAGATTTCACCGCGGCGCGCACCGCGTCGGCCATGGACATGCGGGGTTCGGGTGCCGCGGATGAGGGAGTCGCAGGACCCGCGGCCGCTGCGGCCGCCGTTGCCCCGGCGCCGATAGCGGACGGCGCAAACGCCGAGCCGTCGAGCGCGCCGCGCAGGTGCATGATGACATCACTCAATGTGGCCTCGCCGAGCACCTGCGTGGCGCGGATGATGCCGATTTCAAAATACAGCCGTTTGTTGAGCGCCCACTTCATGCCGGCCTCCACTTCCGCGAACTGATCAATGATGTTCATCAGCTTCTCGTTGTTCACAAGCGCCGCCTGGGCCACGAGGTCGTCTGCAATTTCCGGCGGCAGATCGCGCGCCGCGATTTCAGGATCCACCTTGTGCACGAGCACGTTGCGGAAGTGGAAGATGAGATCCGCCAGCAGCCGGGAAAGATCCTTCCCGGTCTCCGACAGTTGATAGAGCCGGTTGAGGGCATCGGCGGTCTGGCCGTTGAGGATGGCTCCGCAAATCCCTGACACCGTGTGGTGACTGGTGAATCCGAAAATATCGAGGACGTCCTGCTCGCGAATGTGTGCGCCGCAAAAGGCGACGAGTTGATCGAGCATGGACTGCGCATCGCGCATCCCTCCGTCGGAACCGACAGCGATGCTGTGCGCGGCCAGGGTGTCGAGCGTGACGCCCTCCTCCTTCGCGATGTGGAGCAAATGCTGCGCGATGACCGGCGCGGGAATGCGGCGGAGATCGAAGCGCTGGCAGCGGCTCAGGATGGTGGGAAGAATCTTGTGTGCCTCCGTGGTGGCGAAGATGAACTTCACATGCGGCGGCGGCTCTTCGAGGGTCTTGAGCAGCGCATTGAACGCGCTGGTACTCAGCATATGAACCTCATCAATGTAGTAGATGCGGAACTGCCCGCGGGCCGGCGCGTAGTTCACCGTTTCACGCAGCGCGCGGATGTTGTCCACGCTGTTGTTGGACGCACCGTCAATTTCCGTGACATCCAGACTTCGGCCCTCTGCAATTTCCACGCAGACGTCTTCGTCAGGATCGAAATCCACCCGCGGGCCGCCGGTACAGTTGAGCGCCTTGGCGAAGATCCGGCTGGTGCTCGTCTTCCCCGTGCCGCGCGGACCGACAAAAAGATAGGCGTGGGCCAGCCGGTTCTGCGAGATCGCATTCTTCAGCGTGCGCACAACATGGTCCTGCCCGAGCACGTCATCGAACGTCCGGGGGCGGTACTTGCGGGCAAAAACCTGGTAATTCACGGCGCTCATGGAAGGCACACGGGCCGGAATGCAAAGGGGGAGTTGGCCGGGAGGCGGAGAACTGGCCGCTGATCACGGACCACCTTCCCGACTACTGCGCCGTCACGCCCGGGTCTGGCTTGAGCAACTCACGCAGATTGTAGCGGGTATAGCGCGTGGCGCTGGCGACGTTCTCGCTGTCGGCGTTGGCCACCCAGAGGTCGAGCGTGTCGGGAGCGAAGAGCACACTCTGGATGTTGCTGTTCATGCAGACGGGGCGGGTCATCAGCTCGCGGGCGCTCTCGGCATCGAACTTGCCGAAGTTGTTCTTCACGCGGCGGACGAGTTCCGTATAACGGTCGCCGGCGGACATAAGCACCGTGTCCTTGATGGGGTCGCTGAGCTGCGGATGCGTGCCGCCGGGCCAGATGACTTCAAAGATGTCCTTCGTCGCCTTGAT
>JANNVM010000570.1:0-8367 GCA_031414455.1 Verrucomicrobiota bacterium | reverse complement strand
AGAGCGAGTGTGGCTGTAAGCCCACTCGCTTTAGCCGCCACCCGCACGCCAAACCCAAAGCGAGTGGGCTGTCGCCACACTCGCTCTACTCTACTCCTCGCCTTCTCCGCCCTCGCCGGTACCGCCCAGGCTCAATGGTTCTCGACCACCTATGCCCTCAAGGGCGGCTGGAATGCCATCTATCTCCATGGCGCCTCCACTCACGCCGCCCCGGATGTCCTTTTCCCTGACAGTGGCGCCGCGGCGGGCGTGCAGGAAATCTGGCGCTGGAATCCCAAACCCAATCAGGTCCAGTTCACCAAGTCCCCGCTCATTCCCAGTGCGGGCACACCGGAATGGAATGTGTGGAAACGCGGGCTGCCGGCGGAGAGCAGTCTTTCGCTCATGTCAGGGCAGACGGCCTATCTCGTGAAGTGTTCCGGCACTGCGGCGACGGCGCACAGCGTGCCCCTCGTGCAGCGCGCGATGCCGCCGGCGGCCACGTGGGTGCGGTCGGGGGCCAATCTGCTGGGCTTTCCCTCTAAATTGACGGCCCCGAATTTCCCGTCCTTCTCGTCTTACTTCCAGGTGTTCCCTTCGGCCACGTCGGCCAATGCCAAAATCTACAAGTACGCCGGCGGTGACCTCGGTCCGGCCAATCCGATCCAGCTCTTCTCGGCCACCGCCGAGCAGGTGGACCGCAACAAGGCTTACTGGTTCGAGGCCGAAGTCGTGGGCAACTTTTTCGCACCGCTGGACATCAGCCTGAGCAGGGACACGGGCGTGGATTTCGGGCGCACGGGTTCGGTGATTACCGCGCGCCTGCGAAACACGACGGCAGCCAGCATGACGATCACGCTGGCGCCCGTGGCATCGCTCGCGGCACCGGCGGGGCAGGACGGCATCACGGGTCAGGTGCCGCTGACGAAGCGCACGTTTGAGAACGGGACGTGGACGGAAACAGCGGTCACGGCGGCCTATACCGAAGTGATCGGAGCGAACAGCACGGTGGAATTGAACTTCGGCATTGACCGTGCGGGCATGGCCGGGGCGTCGAATGCGCTCTTCGCCAGTCTGCTCCGGCTCACGGATTCGGGGAATCTCTTCGACATCAGCCTCCCGGTTTCCGCCCGCGTGTCCACCATGGCCGGGCTGTGGGTGGGCGATGCGACGGTGACGAATGTTTCCAGCCAGGTCCAGTCAATCGCCTCGGCGACGGCGGTGCTGACGGACGGCGTCCTCACGGGCATTGACGTCAGGGGCGGCGGATTTGGTTATGGCTCCGTGCCGGTCCCGGTCATCGCCTCTCCGGATGGCGTGCAGGCTGCCGCGACGGCGACGATTTCCATTGCCGACGGCGAGGTCACGGGCCTCGCCCTCACAAATCCGGGGTCCGGCTATGCCATCGCGCCGGTCGTCACAATCTCCGCTCCGGGTACGGGCACCGCGGCCACGGCACGGGCCACGGTGAGCAATGGCATCGTCACCGGCCTCGCGATCACTTACGCCGGCACGGGCTACACCGCAGCGCCCATCGTGACAGTGGCCACGCCAGCGGCCTCGGTGGTGCAGGCGGTCGCGACCTCTACTGTTTCCGGCGGGGCCGTGACGTCGGTGAATGTCACAAATCCCGGCGCGGGTTATTTTTCCGCACCCGCCGTCACCGTGGCTGCACCTGCCAGCGGCACCGCGGCGGAAGCGGTGGCGGTAGTGAGTAACGGGCGCGTCTCCGGCATCACGGTCATCACTCCCGGCAGCGGTTACACTGCGTCACCGGTCATCACCATCGTGGCTCCCCCGGCCCGGACCACGGCGACGGCGACGGCTGTCCTGCAAAATGGCAAAGTCACGGGCTTCACCATCACCGGCGGCGGCACCGGCTACCTTGCGGCCCCGGCCATCACCATGCCTGCGCCAGTACCGTTAGGATCCGCCACGTCGCGCACGCCGCCTCTGCGCGTGATCCTGCATGTGGATGACGGCGGCACGGCGCGGCTGCTTTCCCAGGTCTTCGTCGGTGAACTCACCGGCGGCTCCCCCGGTCTCTGCACCAAAGAAGCCGGCCTCAGTGTCGCGGAGAAAGCGAAGGCTTCCCGCATCGTGGCCGCGCATCTGCCGCTCGACCGCGTGCTCGCTTCCGGCAGCGGGTCGGTGGCCCCTGGCCAGACCCTCGTCCGCACCGTCACCATCCCGTTCGACGACGATGCCAACCCCTTCGTTCACCGTTACCACCCGGACCACAATAACAAAGACGCCCGGGGCATGCCGGTCGGTGCCGGTGTCGAGAGTTACGGCATCACGCGCACGTTTAGCTTCCAGTTCACCACCACGCCGCCCGCCGGTGAGAGTGCCACCGGCTGGGGCAGCACCAGCATCGGCGGGAACTACACGGAGGTCATCAAGGGCCTCCACAAAAAGGACCTCACCGTCTCCGGAACCTTCGTGCTCCGCCGCGCCAGTGAGGTGGGCACACTCACCGTGCAGTGATCAGTCATCAGTAATCAGTCATCAGACCCGAACCGCTGACCACTGACCCCCACTTTCCAAAACCCAACCACTCCATCCAGCTTATGAAAAAATACGCCATTATCCTCGCCACTCTAGGCCTCGCCTTCTCCCTGCACGCGCAGACCGTGCCGCTCTTCATGAACTACCAGGGCAAGATCACCGGGGGCAACGGAGTTCCCCTCGGATCCACCGGCACCGCTCCTAACTTCGTGTCTGCGCCCGTCAACCGGAAGGTCATCTTCCGCGTCTTCGACGCCGCAACTGCAGGCAACAGGCTGTGGTCGGAGCAGCAGACCGTCACGATCGCCCTCGGGGAGTTCAGCGTGCTGCTCGGCCAGGGCATCGATGCGGTTTACGCGGGAGCGACGGAGACAAGGCCCGCGCTCGATACCGTCTTCACCGGCGGCGGTGCGGTTACTCCGGCCGGCCCCACAAGGTTCATGGAAATCGTCGTGGACGATGGCAGCGGGTCGTTCACGGCGGCGGATGTGCCGATCACCCCGCGGCAGCGGATCACCAGCACTGCCTACAGCTTCCGCGCAGCGATCGCGGACACCGTGCCGGCCTCAGCCATCAATGCGGCGTCCCTCGCCACCGGCTCGGTCACCGGCGTGAAAATCCTCGACAGCGCCATCACCACCGACAAGGTCGCTAACCTCGGGATCCTCAACGAAGATCTCGCGCCCAACTCGGTGACCGCGGACAAGATCGCGGACGGCACGGTCGGCAACGCCGATCTCGCGAACAACTCCGTGACTGTTGCCAAGCTGGATCCAGCCATCGGGATTTGGTCGGTCAATGCAGGCAACGTTTACCGGCCGGCCGGCAGCGTCGGCATTGGCAAAGTGCCCGCTGTCGCCCTCGACGTCGTGGGTGCCATCGCGGCGACCGGGAATATCACGGCGACGGGTGCCCTCACTGGCTCCAGTATCACCACGACCGGGCCCTTCGCTGCCACCACGATTACCGCGAATGCCGGTATGAATATCGCGGGCAATAATGTCCTGGAACTCGGCTCAGGCATTGCGGGCAAGGAATCCAATGCCGGCAAGATCGGTTATCAGACTTTCAGCAATGCGCTGGACATCGTCGGAGCCAGCACCGGCGGAACGAACCGGAGAATCAAAATGTGGGCGGAGGGCGGGACGGAAATTAACGGCAACGTCGGCATCGGCACGGGCACTCCCGTAGACCGGTTACATGTGGCCGGACTGAACGGGACCGCAAACAACGCTCTAAGGATTGATGACAATGCCGGCAGATACATCCGGATGTATCGTTCAGTACAAGGCTTCGTCATCGCGGGAAATAGTTTTTCGAATTTTGGCGTCAATTTCGCCCAGACTCAGTGGGATGGTGATGGCAACTGGGATGCGTCCTCAGACCGTTCGCTTAAGAACGACATCACTGACGCCGAGTCTGTGCTGGACCGCTTGATGCAGCTTCCCGTCCGGCGTTATCGCTGGAAGGGCCGTCCCTCCGGCGTGCCTAAAAGCTTTGGTGTCATCGCGCAGGAAGTTAAGCCGCTGTTCCCCGACGTCGTCGGTTCCATGCTGCTTGAAGGAGCGACCAAAGAGACCATGACCGTCAAGTATGGTGCCTTCGGCCTGATCGCGGCCAAGGCTGTGCAGGAGTTGAAGCAGGAAAAGGACGCCGAGGTGAAAGCCCTGCAGGAAGAAAATGCCAGCCTGCGGGAACGGCTTGCCGCGCTCGAAGCGAACGACAAGACCCGCGACGCCAAACTGGCGGCCATCGAAAAGCTGCTGCTCAACCCCGGGAAACCCGCCGCACGCACCGTGTCGATCAGCGCAGGTAAGTAACAGTTCGAAACTGAATCCATGAAACGATCCGATGCTCTTGAGCACCAAAGGTGCGGGGACAAGCCAGCCCGGGGCAACGCCCCGGGTTCCCGGTCCACACGGTCTGAAGCCCTGAAGGGGCGGGACAAAGGCATCGGCTGGTTCATGTGCCGCCCCTCCGGGGCTTCATCCATTCGTCATGCGAAACCCGGGGCGTTGCCCCGGGCTGGGATGTTGCCGGACCTTTGGTCCTCAAGCACCCGCCTCCGCCTCTTCGGCTTTCTCCCTTTGCCCTTCGACCTTTCCACTCCACGGCCATGAAACTGTTGCGCATCCTTCTCTTCGCCCTTGGCGGTCCGCTGTTCGGTTTGACCGCGCATGCGGAAACCTACGAACTCAAGGCGGGCAACTTTAACAGCACCTACATCGCGCCTGCGGCTGTTCCTGTCGGCAGTAACCAGGCCACTGCTCCCGTCACCCTGAACAGCAACTTCCGGGGCATGGGCTCCGTGTCCGGTTCCGCGGGGCCGATCGCAGCCTCAGGGGCTTATGCCGATGCTTATCCGTCCACTCCCGCAAACACTCTCGTGCTTTCGCGGAATACCATCGGCGGCGCGTATGCCTCCAGCGCGCCGCTTTACTTCATGGGTGATGAGATCGCACCGCCCCTGGTGCGGATCGATAACAGTCCCTTTACCAGTGCCCTCGCTGATCCCGCGGCCAATGCTGCCGCGGTCCTCGCCCAGGCGAGAACCTACTGGCGGGCGCAGCCGGTCCTGCCTGGTGAAAACATCCCGGGACTGAACATCGTGTTTCCGCTGGAAGATGTGAGAGTGACCGCGGCACCTGTGGCGGGCAGCCTTGACAAAACCACCCTCACGGTGAGCACCAGGCCGCCCACGCTGGTCGTGGGCGCGACCCTGCTGGGGCAGCCAATCACGAAAATCACCGGCAACGATCCGTGGACCGTGAAGCTCGCGGGCGATGCGAACGAGACCATCACCGGGAATAACAACCTGAGACCCGTCACCCCGGCCACGCCCTTCTATTACAGCCGGCACGCGGACAAAGTCTTCGCCTCGCAACCGGGCCAGGTGACGATCATGTGGGTGCCGAGGGTGCTGCCGGCCCCGCCGACAATCGCCAATGCCACCAAAACGGAGATCTTCATCGTCTCCGGGAGCGTTCGGGGGCCGCTGCGCACGATCTACTGGACGGAAGGCAGCTTCGACGGGCCGCGCGTACAGATCGCCGACGGCCGCATCAGCACCATCTTTGCCGCTCATTACAGCACCGTGCCCAAGGCGGTGCCGGAGGAAGTCAGCATTCCCGGCTACACTCCGCTCGCTCCCAATCTCACCACCCTGTCCTTCGACAAGTTCAACGGCATCGGCCAGCTCCATGCCTACAATGTGGAAGGGCGCATCCTCATCGAGTACCTCGGCAATGTCCGCGTGGGTGATACTTATGAATCGCTCGGCACCGATGTGGTGGAACTCAAACGCGCGGCAGAGGTCCATCAGGTCGCGCAGAATCTGGGCACGGAACTCCGCCCGCGGGTCCCGCTCCAGGATGGCGACGAATGGCTCCAGGCGTCTCCGGTACTGAGCACCGCGCAGGGCGGCACCACCTATTATGGCACCACCGTGCGGGCCGACGGCACGCTCGCGTATTTTGCCGAGCGCGAGACCAGCGCGGCCAACAATCCCGACAACGGCGAGCCGACTTCCTCCAATGCCTATAACAAAGTCGTCATCTATTGGCTGGAGGCGCCGCCGGACAACTTCGGCATCAAGTGGCCGAAATTCCAGACCCGTTACTGGCAGCGCTGGTCGCCGAATCTCGCCGACTACGCCCACTACACAGTGGATGCCACCGGCAGCACTGCGGCCACAGGCGTGTCCTTCCCTGGCGGCTCCTTGCCGACGATCGTGTGGCAGGATGACCCCGCGCAGTCGGAAGCAAGAATGGATCTCGCCTCCCAGCGGCTTTTTGTGCAGTTTTCCCCGACGAATCCCGCGCTGCGGAACCGCTCGCTGCTCAAGTTCACCAGCAGTGGCGATGTCTGGTATGTGAATCTCTACTCTCAGGCGGAAAACCGGCAAATTCAACGCTCCACGCAGGTCACTGCGGATCCGGGAACACAGGGGTTCAACGTCAGCACCTATGATACCCTTTTCGGCGAAAGCCTGCTGGCCCCCATCTCCAATCTGATCGCGGCCACGCCCAGTGCCTCGTTTGTGAGTGCTGCCGCCATTGATTACGCCAACGACTTCAACCTCCCGGGAATTACCCCGGGCGACACGTTTTCGGTCCTCTGGCAGGGGTGGTTTGATGCCGGCAGGGACGGCCCGGGGGATTACACTTTCGGCACGAACAGTGATGACGGCAGCGTGATCTATCTTGATCTCAATGGCGATGGTGACTTCAGCGGTCCCGGTGAACTGGTCCTCGACAACAACGGCGATCACGCTCCTGAGGAGAGAACCGGGACGGTCAATCTCGCGGGAGGTCTCGTCCGCATCGCCATCGGCTTCTACGAAAACGGCGGCGGTGAAGTGATGAATGCAAGGTGGAAAAAAGGGAGCGACCTGCCCTTCGCCTCGCTGGATACGATCCAGGGCGCCACGGGTCCGTTCTTCGCCACCGGACTGTCCAGCGTATTGTCCCTGACCAGTACTGCCGGACTGGAGGTGGGAATGGTCGTCAGCGGCGCGGGTATCAACGGCGATGTCACCATTACCCGGATCCTTGATGCCCGGCGTATTGAACTCTCTCAGGCCGTCGGGTCAGTGAACAATAATCTGACGTTTACAGTGCAGTCGGACGCCGCCGCGCCGATCAATACCACAGCCACTGTCGGAACGCGGCTCTCTGCGCCCGCGGGACACGAGCCCGCCGGCTACATCTCGGGCGGCAACGGTTACTACCCGGCGGGATACTTGAATCCCTTCACCTTTGGCGTCGCCGCGGCGAATGCCGGAGCCATCATTCCGGTGAATGCTTTGGCCACGGACAATGTGCTCAGCGTCCGCTGGTTCAGGAAAGTCACGGCACCGGGCGCTGATTTCCAGGACTTCTTCGTGCCCGGCAAGATCGGGCGCTACACCGTCAGCTTTCCCGCAACCACCTCTCCTCAGATTGTTATCGCACAGGGCGTGGGCACGGACGACCTCGACCCTGAAGTCATCGCGGGATCCCTTTACTATCAGAATGACAAAACGCAGCCCGGCTACAATCCGAACGAGGAACACGCGGTCATGATCGGCACCCGCGCCTACGCGGTGCGGGATGACCTGAACATGATCGCGCCGCAGCAGTCGCAGCCGTTTGTGCTCATTGGCTACATCAACACCGCGGACCAGCGCCCGGACATGAAAGTCTATAAGGTGGTGCGCGAAGTGGATGCAGATGGCGACCGCGCGGACGCTTTCGACATTCTCTTCGACCGGCCCGCCATCGCCGGCAATCTTCTCGTCGCGCCCTATCCATTGCCGCTCATGCCGCTGCCGTTCATCGGCACGGATTGCCAGAACCGGGAAGTGACGCCGCCCTCCGGCCTCGACCCTCGCATCAATCTCGCCGGCACTCCCGCCGCCTGGGATTCCTTCACTAAAAAGGACCGCAAAGGCTTCCACTGGATCTTCCGCGGGCCGCATGACGGCGTGAGCACGGCGAAGCGGATCGCCATGCAGTATAAATATGTGAGCCGCCCGGGCTTCTTCCTGCCTAACACGAGCGGAACGGGAGCGGAAATCGCTCCGGGCACACTGCTGCCGTTCCTTCGCCCGCTCGACGCCGGCGTGCCGCAGGGCGATCCGGTCACCGGCACTCCGCTGACGGTCAACTTCATCCCAGCGTGGCCCACCAATGCGGCGGAACTGCGCGTCGGCGAAACCCTGGCCCTGCCAAAATTCGGACTGCCCCAGGTCCGCGGTCAGATGAGCGCCGAGGTCTTCTACGAACAGTCCATGGCCATCGCCACGGCCAAACCCAGCGTCACCCTGCACGACCCCACGCGGGAAAAGACGATCCAGCTTGCGGAGGAGAATCTCGAGCGCCTGCCCGTCTCCATCGCAAC
>JANNVM010000569.1:0-17499 GCA_031414455.1 Verrucomicrobiota bacterium | reverse complement strand
CATCCGGGGAACTGGCGGAAGCGCCGGGACTTTGGCACCGGCACCCTTGGGGATATGGGCTGTCACATGTTCAGCGGCTGGTTCCGCGCGATGGATTTGACCGCTCCGATCAGCGTGAAATCCACCGGGCCGGCTCCGGGCAAAGACAATTGGGCGATTAACGGCCGCGTGGACTATACGTTCCCCGGCACGGCGTTCACGGAGGGAAAAGAGGTAAAGGTGACGTGGTATGACGGACCGAAGTCGCGCCCGCCGGCGGAACTGGAGAAGGAATTCGCCGGCTCAAAGATCCCGGGGCAGGGGAGTATCTTCGTCGGCACTGAGGGGATCATGCTTTTCGGGCACGGTTCGCGTCCGCTGGTCTATCAGGGCGGCAAAATCAAGAGTGTGCCGTATCCCAAACTGGAGCCGCGCAATCACTACCTGGATTTCGTGGACTGCATCCGCGCCGGGAAAGACAAGCCGAGCGCCAATTTTGACTACGCGGGCCCGCTGACCGAGGCCGTGCTGCTCGGCTGCCTGGCGAGCATTTTCCCGCAGCAGGAACTGAAGTGGGATGCCGCGAATCTGAAGTTCCCGGATGCTCCCGATGCGAACACGTTCGTGGGCCGCACCTATCGGAAGGGCTGGGAGATCGCGGGGATGGCGTAATTGGACGTGGTGCCCGGCACCGTGGAGAATCCGCACAAAAGGTGCGGCGCGGATCGCTGTGCTCCGGCATGGTCACGGGCATGATCCGTCTATTCATCCTCCTTCTCTGCGGTTGTCCCGGCGTCACGCTGCGTGCGGCTGACAAACCGAACGTGCTGTTCATCGCCGTGGACGACATGAACAACGACCTCGGCTGCTACGGGCACAAACTGGTGAAGTCGCCGAACATTGACCGGCTGGCGCAGCAGGGCGTGCGGTTCGACCGCGCTTATTGTCAGTTCCCGCTGTGCAGTCCCAGCCGTTCGTCGCTGATGACGGGCCTGCGGCCGGACCGGACGAAGGTGGCGGATTTGACCTATCACTTCCGGACGGGTCTGCCGAATGCGGTGACGCTGAGTCAATTGTTCAAAAACAACGGCTGGTATGCGGCGCGGGTGGGAAAGATCTATCACTATGGGAATCCGGGGCAGATCGGCACCCTGGGGCTCGATGACCCGCCCTCGTGGAACAAGACGATCAATCCCGCGGGGCGTGATAAGCTGACGGATGAGCCGTCCATCATTCAATACACCGGCGCAAAAGGAAGCTACGGGGCATCGCTCTCGTGGCTGGCGGCAGAGGGCGCGGATTCGGACCACACGGACGGCAAGGTGGCGGACGAGGCCATCGGACTCATGGAGCAGCACAAAGACGCGCCGTTCTTCCTCGCCGTCGGATTCTACAAGCCGCACACACCTTATGTCGCGCCGAAGAAATACTTTGATCTCTATCCGCCGGCGGAGCAAATCCCGCTGGCAGACGTAATGGCGGGGGATCGTGACGATATTCCGCCGCTGGCACTGAATAATAACCGGGGTGACAAACTCACCGATGAGGAGCGCCGCCTCTGCCGCCGCGCCTACTGGGCGTGCATTTCCTTCGCCGATGCCCAAATCGGACGGGTGCTCGACGCGCTGGATCGCCTCAAGCTGCGGGAGAAGACGATCATCGTTTTTTGGAGCGATCACGGCTATCACCTCGGGGAGCACGGCATGTGGCAGAAGCAGACGTGTTTTGAAGAAGCCGCACGCGTGCCGCTCATTATCGCCGCGCCGGGCACCAAGGCCCGAAACGCCGGCAGCCGGGCCATCGTGGAACTCGTCGATCTCTATCCCACGCTTGCTGATCTCGCGGGGCTTAAAACGGCGGCAGATTTGCAGGGCGTCAGTTTGCGGCCGCTGCTGGACGATCCTGGCAGACTGTGGTCGCGGCCGGCATTTACCCAGTGCCAGCGAGGCAAAGCGAATGGCAACTGGGTGTTTGGCCGCAGCGTGCGCACCGATCGCTGGCGCTACACGGAGTGGGACAAAGGCAGACAGGGCCACGAACTCTATGATCACGACGCCGATCCAAACGAATATTCGAATCTCGCCAAAGATGTGCGCTACACGGCGGAGCGCGAAAAACTGGCGGCATTGCTGCGGCAATGAAGTTCTTTTCCACCGGCTCTCGTCGTCTGGTTCATCCGCAGGAGTAAGGAATCGCTCCGGCGCGGCTGAGTTTCCCGTTGCCGCCGCCCTGCGCAGGGTGGCCCTGGCGGAAAAGCATTCGCAAAATCCATTTGAGCGCCCCCGGTGGCGCGCTAAGGCTGAGCCAACATTTCTCTAATTTCCCCCCAAAACATGTCACTGGTCGCCAAAGGTCTCGAAGGAGTCGTCGCAAATGAATCCCGTCTCAGCGATGTGGACGGTCTGAACGGAAAACTCTGTTACCTCGGCTACACCATAGACGATCTCGTGGAAAACTGCACGTTTGAGGAAGTGGTCCACCTGCTGCACCGGGGGAAACTGCCGAACCCGGCGGAACTGGCGGCGATCACGGATCAGCTTCGCGCGGCGCGGGTGCTGCCGGATGCCGTGCGGAAGTTTATCACATCGCTGCCGAAGGACGCTTCGCCGATGAACGTGGTGCGCACCGGGGTGTCGCTTTTGGGTGTGCTGGACAACCGCGGGAAAGACCAGGACCGTGCCCTCAATGAAGAGCGGGCGCTGGCCATCTGCGCGAAGATTCCGCTCATCATTGCCGCATTTCACCGCTACCGGCAGGGGTTGGAGTTGCCGGAAATCCGCTTGGATCTCAGTGAGGCGGGAAGCTTTCTCTGGCTCATCACTGGCCAGGAACCGACGGCAGACGCCACAAAGACTTTGGATGTGGCCTACATTCTGCACGCCGATCTCGGCATGAATGCCTCCACGTTCTCCGCGCGCGTCACCGTGGCGACCCTCAGTGATATGTATTCCGCCATCACCAGTGCCATCGGGACACTCAAGGGGCCGCTGCACGGAGGTGCGAACGAAGGGGTCATTCAAATGCTGGAAAGCATCGGCAGCGAAGACAAGGTGGACGCATGGGTCGAGGAGCGCCTCGCCAAAAAAGAGAAAATCATGGGCATCGGACACCGCGTTTACAAGGTGCTCGACCCGAGGGCGCCGCATTTGCAGCGTATGGCGATTAAACTCACGGCGGAACTCGGAGAGCCGAAATGGATCCGCATGAGTGAACGCATCGCGACGATCATGCGCGAGCGGAAGGGACTGAATGCGAACGTGGATTTTTACAGCGCCACGGTTTACTACAGCCTCGATATTCCCACGGATCTCTTCACACCCATCTTCGCCATCAGCCGGGCCGCCGGATGGACCGCCCAGGTGCTGGAGCAACTGGAGGACAACCGGCTCTACCGTCCGCTCACCGAATACACCGGCCCAAAACCACCGCAGCCCATTTTGCCCCTCGCGCAGCGGGAATGATGAAAGGCGGGCGTTCCCTGCATTCTTCGTTCCGCATTCTTCATTCTGCATTTGATGAACACGGCCCCTGACCTCCGCATTGAGACGGCAACCATCGAAGATCTCGCTGAGTTGACGGACCTCGTGATGTCGCTGCTGGAGATAGAGGCGGACTTCGAGCCGAATCAGGAGAAACAGCGGCACGGCTTGCGCCTCATTCTCGAACAGCCGAGCCGCGGGCGCATCTTCGTGATACGGAATGACCACAAGGTCATCGGCATGGTGAATCTGCTTTTCACTATCAGTACGGCGGAAGGTGGATTCGTGATCCTCATGGAGGACGTCATCGTGAGGCCCGAGCACCGCGGGCACGGCTACGGCACGCGTCTCGTAAACTACGTGAAGGAGTTCGCGGGGAAGAAGGATTTCAAACGCATCACCCTGCTCACTGACCGTGTGAGCGATGAGTCGCAGCGGTTCTTCGCGCGCAACGGGTTCGTGCATTCGAGCATGATTCCAATGCGCCTGCTGCTCGGTCACGAGGAGCAAAAATGAGCCTGGTGCTGACAGCGTTGGTGGCATGGCAGGAGACCGCTCCAAACTACGGCGACGCCGCCGCATGGGCGCTGCTTGTCTTTTTATTCGTCACGCTGCTTGCCATCACTTGTTGTGTTATGGCCCTGCGCATCCGCCCGCCCGGGCCGCGGCCGGAACACGATCTTATCGAAGAAGTGCAGCGCGATGAAGAGAATCTGGCCAACAGCACGCCGGGCCGGGAGAAAGGTGCGAGTCCCTGGGAAAAACCTGCGGACTGGTGGAAGGACGGGCGGGGTGGCTCAGTTTGAGTTTCGTGAGGAATTCGACCGCTGTGGTTGCGGCTGAATCCAGTGGACAAGTCCCCGTGCTCCGGGAGGATGGCGCGGAAGAATCCCTCCCCCCTTGATGAAACGCCGACTCTGGAAGCTGCTGACATTCACTGTGGTCCTCGCGGGCCTGGCCATCTCCGGGCTCCAGTGGTGGACCGTTTCCAGGTTCAATCCGGAGAGAATCGTGCGTTTGCTGGAGGAGTCACGAAACTGCCGGGCCAGCGTCGGCTCGGTTTCGGTTCGGATGTGGGGATTTCCGGCGCGAGTGGAGATGCACAACCTGAAGGTGACGCCGCGGGATGAATCAGAGAAGCCCGCCGTGCCAGGCGAAACCTTTCTCAACGTGGACCATGCGCTGCTGGAGGTAAACCTTTGGAGCCTGTTGACGGGGGAAATGGTCGTGGAGCGGGCTCACATCAACGGCATGGCACTGCAAACAGTGAAATGGCGCGATGGCGGCAATTCATTGAAACTTTTGCTCGCCGCCCCGGGAACCGCGTCACAGTCGGCATCGCCGCCGGTGACGCTTGAAGATGTGGACGAAGTTCCGGCGCCGGACGCGGTGCCCGATGGTGACGATCAGCCGTTTCACATCTCCGAACTGCCGATCACCTCCACGCTCCATGAGGCCCGTATCAGCAACGCCTCGTGGACCATTCTCAACCAGCGGAAGCGCACCATGCAGCAGTTCAAGGACGGCAACGTCGTGCTCACCGGCATGACCCTCGATCCTGACAATCCGGCGCAGGGCGGCCATGCTCAGGTCACCGCCGGTACCCGCATTATCCTTGACAGTCAGCGGCTCAATTTGCGCACGCTCGACTTCATTATCGGCCTCGAAGGCAAGTACCAACTCGTTGACCCGGCCACCGGCTGTTTAAACAGCGACCTCGAATTTCAGCTAACCGTCAAACGCGGCTCTCTCATCAACCGCATCCCCACTCTGGTGAAACTCAACGAGCGCCTCGACAAGCTCAAGGACTCCACCGGCCTCAACCTGAACCTCCCGCCGGAGGCCTCGCTCACGTCGGACACGATCGTCCGCGCCCGGCTCAAGGATAAAGTCATTCGCTTCACCGATGACATTTTCTTTCCCTTCGACACCTATCAGCTCGGTCTCGACAAGGAAAGCTGGATCTCCCTCCGTGACGAGCAGCATGTTTTTACCGGGCGGCTGATTATTAGCGGTGAGCGGTCGAAGAGTGTCGTCGCCTCGCTGCGGGAGTTCCTGGAGAAGCGCAGCAGCGTGCTTGCGAAACTTGTCAGCAAGACGCTCTTCGACAACATCGTCACCAAAGACGGCAGCGTTGAACTGCCCTTCAAGTCCAGCGCCGGGATCGGACGTCCGGACGTTGCTCTTTCCGACAAACTTCTCGAGGCCCTCAAGCGGGCCGGCACGGAAGCCGGGAAGGATCTCCTCAACGACGCGCTCGACGGGGGCGACGACATCAAGAGTCTCATTGATGCCGTAAAGGATCTCCGGAAGAAACCGGAGCCGTGACGACGATGCCGGAGATGCCCTGGCAGGCCCGCCGCCCGCCGGCGCACCTCCGGGATTCAGCCGTTTCCGCGGAAAAGCCTGTCGTCAGAGCAACTCTTCGGAAGCAGCACCAGCCTCCGTCGCGCCCGCAGCGGAGTCCGGGTTTTCACGGCAGAGACGGAGCGCTTCGTCGAGGTTCGCACAAAAATTCTCCAGTCCTATCTTATCCACAAGGCCGCTGCGGAAGAGGACCTTCATCGGCTGAGGCTGCACGGCCGTCAGGAAAATACGGACGCCGTCGCGCCGCATTTTTTCGACGGCGACTTCAAGGGAATGCAGTGCCGTGGTATCGATCGCCGGGACATGACGCAGGCGGAAAATGACCGCGCGCGGTTTGCCGCCGTAGTTGCGCAGGGCGTATTCCAGTTTCTCCACCGCGGCGAAAAAGAGAGGGCCTTCAAAACGGAACAGGACCACACCGTCCGGCACGTCCTTGCCGCGCAGCGAGTTGGAGCCGTCGAGTTCGGAATCGCTCTCCGGCGTGAGCAGTTTTACATGCGAAATCTGCTCCATGCGCCGCACGAAGAGCACCAGGGCGATCACAAGTCCCGCCATGACGCCGACGGTCAGGTCGAAGATGACCGTGAGGAGAAATGTGCCCAGCATAACGGAGAAATCGGATCGCGAGCCGCGCCACACTTCACCGAACGTGTCCCACTCGGCCATGCGGATCGCGACGCCGATGAGCACCGCACTGAGCACGGCCAGCGGAATGTAGCCGGCCCATTTCGCGGCAAAGAGCACGAACACCAGCAGTGCGAGTGAATGCACGATACCGGAAAGCGGCGAACGCGCGCCGCTGCGGATGTTCGCGGCGGTGCGGGCGATGGCTCCCGTGGCGGCAAATCCGCCCACGAGCGGCGACGCGATATTGGCGAGGCCCAGACCGATGAGTTCGGAGTTCGAATCATGCCGCGTATCCGCCATGCCGTCGGCGACGGTCGCGGAGAGCAGACTCTCGATCGCCCCGAGCGCGGCAATGGTGCAGGCAGGGCCGATCACTGCGCGCAGTTTTTCCAGCGTGACTGTTGGAAAGTGCCAGCCGGGAAGCGACGACGGCAGGTCGCCGAACTGAGAGTGAATGGTGGCGGCGTTCCAGCCGAGGAAATGATTGAGCAGGGTCAGGGAAATCACGGCCACGATAGCGGAAGGGATTTTTTTGCTGACTTTTGGCCAAAAAAAGATGATGGCCAGTCCGAGCGCTCCGATGCCCGCGGTGCCCCAGTGCAGGCCGCGGATATGCTGAAGGATTCCCCACAGCAGTTCCGGGGCATGGCCTGGTGCCTTGAAGTTGAGCCCGAGCATGTTGGGAATCTGACCGAGGAAGATGATCACCGCGATGCCCGTCGTGAATCCGGCGATGACGGGATAGGGAATATAGCGCAGCAGTGCGCCGAACTTGAAGAGCCCCATCAGCGTGAGCAGCACCCCCGCGATCAGGGTTGCGAGCATGAGCCCGTCGTAGCCCTGCACCGCGACGATGCCTGCGAGCACCGGCACGAAGGCTCCGGTCGGTCCGCCGATCTGCCAGCGTGATCCTCCGAACACGGAGATCATGAATCCCGCCACGATCGCCGTCCACAGTCCCTGCGCCGGGGTGCCGCCGCTCGCAATGCCGAAACCAATTGCCAGTGGCAGGGCGATGACCGCCACCGTTAGGCCTGATCCAACATCCGCCGCGACATCCGCCGCGCGGTAGTTGGAGAACAAATCGAGCAGGGCAGGGCGATAGCGGGAACGCGGGGCGGACATGGGTCACATAAATTCGATCCCGGCCCTTCGCGAGGGGATTCTATCGAACCCGGCATGATCCATTCTCCGTCCACGGACATTTCCCGGTGGAGTCAAAGCCTGGCCCCGCGCCATGCGCTAAGTGCGCTGCCTGCGGACCGCCGACTTCTTCAGGGCGCGGCGCGGAAGAAACTGCGGCGCTGGGCGACAGGAACAGGAGTGGATTGTTCGAGGCCGTTGCCAGTGCCGTTTTTGAAGGCGCTCCATTGCGAAAGATTGCCGCTGGTGAGGATTTGCCATGGCTGCCCGGCCGTGGTGGGCACGGCTACCGTCAGGACAGGTTCTCCGAATTCGCCGGCGGCCGTCGCGAGGATGATTTGGCCGGGAAGGATGTTGCCCTTGCCGGGAGTGGCGGTGCCTCTGGTCCACGGGCCGTCAGCACCGAGCCGGAAAAGGGCCTCGTCCTTCGATAGTTCGGGAACGATAACGCTGTCGAGAAAGCCCATGCCTTCCGTGAGCGGATCGGCGGTGGTGCGGAGGAGATAGAACGAGCCGCCGGCGGGATCGAGCCGGAACGGGGCATCGAAGGGTCCGTCGCCTTCGTTGGCATAGACGAGCACGGATTCGCCCGGTGCGAGCAGGGTGGCTCCGGGGAATGTGTAGCGGGGTGAGTCTTCGAAGAGTTTGCCGGCGATCGCGACACCAGTTAGGTTCACCGGGGCGGTACCGGTGTTGCGAATCTCGAAATAGTCAGGAGTGGCACCGTTGAGGATGACCTTTTTGTTTCGCGTGACAATCTCGGAGATTTCCAGCGATGGCTCGGGAGCGGTGATGGCAAGGCGGAAGAAACCTCCGCCGGCGGAGTCGTCGTCGCCGGCGGCATTGGGTGGGATGGGTGCATAGGCCAGAGTGTCAGTGAGATCCTGCGCTTCGATGTAGAACGCGATGCGCGCGCCGAGGGGAAGGGGGCTGGTCATGCGTCCGGCCCACGCGCTGTCGAGCATGCCTCCGTCGTCGTGCATTCCGTCGTCAT
Source organism: Verrucomicrobiota bacterium (assembly GCA_031414455.1). GTDB lineage: Bacteria > Verrucomicrobiota > Verrucomicrobiia > Verrucomicrobiales > V1-33 > V1-33. Next base: position 8,910 of record JANNVM010000569.1, on the reverse strand, counting down.
AGAGCAGAACCCGGCGGCGGGGGGAGTCGGGGATGTCGGTGCGCCAATACACGAGGGTGCAGGCGATCGGAGCGGTGTCATCGCGACACTCGCAGCGGAAGACGGTGTTTTGCCCCGGGCCATAGGTGCTCGCCTTAAATCCATCGAAGTCTATGCGCGGCGCGAGCGGGCCGTTGTCCACATTGGCCCGGCCAGGATCCGGCAGGCTGTTGAAGACGAAGTTCTCCATGCCGTCAAGATAGCGTCCGTAACTGACGTCTTTGAGCTGTTTCGGATAGACGATGGTGTCCACGACGGCACCGCCGGCTTCACACAGGCAGAGTGTGCCGCCGCTCTCCGGCAGCCCCCAGCCGGTGCGCCATTTGTCAGGTTCGGTGGCGCCGTCAGCCTGATTGGAGCAGCGGATGACGAGGCGTTCACCCGTTGCCAGGGAAGTCTTTGGAGGGAAGGTATAGCTCCGCGTGACCGGGCCAGTCAGCGAGAGTTTCCAGCCCGCGAGACTGACGATGCCAGGGCCGCCGTGGAAAACTTCGACATAGTCAGGATTGTCTCCTGGATCGGTGACGAAATTCGGCGCGGTGACGTTCACCGCGGTGTTCTGCGCCATGAGTTCGTTGATGACAGGATGAGCAATGAGCTGGCGCGTGAAATTCTGCGTGAGCGGCGGCCCGGAATCCGCGGGGCGTCCACTGAGTGCGATCCAAAGGACTTCACCGGTGCCGGCGAGATCGGCTTTTCCATCACCGTCAATGTCGCCGCTGGCGAGAAAGGCGGCACTTGGCGCCGCCACCCGCAGCGAGCGGTCCCAGCCGCCGAACCCATTGCGGACCTGGATCTCAATGCAGCGGGCGACATCACAGGCGATCGCCAAATCCGTGACGCCGTTGTGATCGAAATCACCTTCGGCCATGCTGCTGACGGGGAAACTCACCACCGGTGCCGAAAAGTCCCGCGGCGGCGGCAGGTTGGAACTCCAGATGGTGCCAACGGTAAAGCCGATGCCGGGCTGCCCGACAAACGCGACCGAGCCCATGCGGAGGCCGGCGAGCAGATCGGGATCGCCGTCGCCGTTGATGTCGCGCACGATGAGCGAACGGCTGGCACCGGTCCAGTCGGAAAAATTGACCGCCTGGGCGATCCCGTATTTTCTGATGACGAGGGGCGCACGGTTGACGCTCAGCAGGTCGCCTTTGTTTTCGACCGTGCCCAGTTCGCCATAAGCGCCGATGGCCGCAATGTCCGTGTCACCGTCCTGATCGAAATCAGCGAGGGCAAAGCCGCGGGCCTCGAAGATGAACTGGATGAAGATGTGATCAAGTCCGCCATGGGGGGTAACGAGTTGGAAAGTGCCGTCGGCCCGGCCTTTGTAGAAGAGGATCGTGCAATCAATGAAGCCGGCGATCGCATCCTGGATTCCATCGTTATCAAGGTCGCCGTATTCGATGCTGTAGAGGTTGCGGGCGTCATTCGCGGAAATGCCGAGGAGAGCGAGTTCGTTATTGATGGTGACCTCCGTGGCCGGGCCGAAGGAGCCATTGCCAAGGCCCTTGCGGAATGTGCTGGAGCCGCCGGCGGTTGCGCTGCCGAGGTTGGCGGTAACAAGGTCGAGCCGGTTGTCGTGATCGTAGTCCACCACGGCAAGGGCATTGGGGCGTGCCCCCATTGAGTAAAAGACGGGGGCGGTCAGGCGGCCGCTGGCGCCGCTGAGGCGGACGCTGACTTCTCCCGAGGCCCGGTGGAGCTGGATCACATCATCGCGGGTGTCGCCGTTGATGTTTTTCACTTTCAGTGCCGCGACTTCTCCGTCCACGGAATACACCTGGTCCAATGCCTGGAAGGAAACCAGATCATCGCTCCGCGGCGGTGCGCCTGACAAAATGGAGATGTCGTAGGAGTGGCGGTTGACGACGGCGAAGTCGGGATAGCCGTCCTCGTTGAAGTCAGCGCTGGCCATTTCCCTTGGACTGCGGCCCGCGGTGCTTTGCGAGGACTCCTCGAGTGTGCCGGCGTTGTTGCGATAGACGATGATGCGGTCTAGATTCCTAACGGCAACGACGAGATCGAGCCAGCCGTCGGAGTTAAGGTCGCAGAGTTCCATGCTGCGGGGCCCGCCGGGGATGTTGATGGTTTGCGCAGGGGTGTCGAGCCAACCGAACGCCTGTCCCGCGGGCCGCGGGCGGCGAATCTCAATTGCTCCGGTTTCGGAGTTGGCCGTGAGAAGGTCCATGCCGCCGGCTTGTTGGGAGACGCTGCCGATTTGGATGGCGCGGACCCCGCCAAAGGTTTCGCTGTCAAGCGGGGTGAGATTCAGAGAGCCTTCCAGGGTGAGGACGCCCGCGATGGGCTTCAGCCACCAGAGCACCCGGCTCCCGGCGTGCGTCACTGCCACCCAGTCGGTGGTCGCTCCCGCGGGCCGGAACGCTTTCACTGTATAGAGCGGGCGGTACGGGTAATCGACGTTTGCCGGGGTCGCGACATGCGGCACCGTGGTTATCTTCGTAAAGGTGCCTGCGGCAGAACCCTGAAGCTGGATGAGGCCGTTGATTGCGGTAACCGGCGGCAGGAGAACGCCCTCGACGGTAGCGGAATGAGGCATGTCAGGGCCGGCAACGGCGAGGTCAGGAATCGCGTCGCCGTTGAAATCGCCAACGGTCAAATTTCGCGCGCCATAGAAGGTATCCACCGTTGTCACCGGTGCAAAACTGCGCCCGCCGAGGTTCCGCCACAGCGCCAGTTTTCCTTCATCGGGAGCCGCGGCGGCGAGATCGGATTTGCCGTCTCCGGTGAAGTCGCGGCACACGATGCCGCGCAGGGTTTTCATGGTGCTCTGGAGCACCAGAGGAGTTGAGAAATGGCGGTGGCCATCTCCCCAGACGACGGAGAGTTCCCCGTTGATGTGCGTCGTTGCCATGTCGGCGTGTCCGTCGCCGTCGAAGTCGCCGGCGCAAAGCCACTTGGGGCCGTCCGTGCGTCCGAAATACTCAACCAGTTGCCCGCTGCCAACCGGCACCCGGTCTGCGAGACTGGACAGATTCTGAAACAACTGTGCCGGACAATCGGCGACGGTGAACAAGAGGGCGGTGGCAAGGGCAGGTGTTTTCATGGGAGCGGAAGATGAGGTAAACTGCGGGCCGCAGCGCGCACTTCTCCGCAGCGCGGCAGGGTAGAGTTGCAGGCAGGCTCACTCTCCGCCATCTATTTTCTGTGGTCCGCGGCTTGCGCCGGAGTCCATCACCGGCACAGGCTGGCACCATGCGCTACTTCATCACCGCTACGGATACCGGCGCGGGTAAAACCTACGTCACCTGCCTGTTGCTCCGTGCACTGAACGCCGCGGGCCGCACCGCCGTGGCCTTTAAGCCTGTCTGCTGCGGGAGCCGCCAGGATGTGGCGGACCTCCTTGCCGCCGGCGCTCAGGGGCCGTCCGCCGCTGACGTGAACCCTGTACACTATAAGATGCCGCTCGCGCCGCTCGCCGCCGGAATGCTGGAGAACCGGCCCTTTCCGCTCGACGAGGTGCGCCGCGCGTGGCGTGACCTTTCCGCAAACCACGGAGACATTCTCGTCGAAGGTGCCGGTGGCTGGGAGGTGCCGCTCACCGCTGCACTCACCATCGCCGACCTCGCAGTCGAACTGGCGCTGCCCGTAATTGTTGTCGTCAACAATCGTCTCGGCGCGTTGAACCATACGATTCTCACGGTGCGCAGCGTGCAGCAGCGCGGGCTCAAGTGTGCCGGCATCATTTTAAATTATGTCGCTGATTCGCGCGACACCGCCAGCATTTCCAACGCTGCCATCCTGCGGGCGGTGCTGCCGGACGTGCCGGTTCTCGCGGAAATCATGCACGGTGAGACGGAACTTCGACTCGAGGACCTGAATCTCGGGGCATGATTTCATCAGCGTGGCATTGCCGTTTGCCGCAGGCTGTTTCCCGCCTTAGCCATCAGCCTTGATTTTTCCCGACCCGATGACCGGCCCGCATTCTTTTCTCGACGACTCTTTTCATATTCCGTGGTCCACGCTGACTCCGGACGCAGTGGTGCCGGATATTACGCTCGCGCTGGAAGAAACCACACAGCGTCTTGATGCCGTATGCAGAACGGATCGCGGGCGGCTTACGTTTGAGACGACGCTTCTCGCTTTCGAGGAGGCGCTCCAGCCGCTTAATGAGGCGTGGGGGAAAGTCGGCCACCTCGACGCGGTATGCAATTCACCGGCGCTGCGCGATGCCTACAATGCGATGTTGCCGAAAGTCAGTGAATTCTATGCGCGGCTCTATTTGAATGAGTCGCTGTGGGATCTTTTTAAGACGTTCAGCGGCACTCCGGATGCCGCAAAGCTAGCCGGTGTGCAGCGGAGGTTCTTTGAGGAGACCATGGCGGAGTTCCGCGCCAGCGGGGCCGAATTGCCTGACGACAAAAAGAAACGGCTTGAGGAACTGGAGGCCGAACTGGCGCAGGTGACGCAGAAGTTTTCCGAGAACGTGCTCGATTCGACAAACGCATGGGAACTCATCATTGAAGATGAGTCAACACTTGCGGGACTTCCCGACTCTGCCCGGGCCGGTGCGCTTGCGGATGCGAAGGCGAAAGGCCTTGGCTCGCCGGACAAGCCGGCATGGCGCTTCACTCTGAAGGCTCCGAGCCTGATGCCCGTGCTGGAGCATTTGGATGACGATGACATTCGCCGCCAGGTCTGGGAAGGCAGCGCCGCCATCGGGCACACCGGCGAATGGGACAACACCGGGCTCATTCGCCGCATCCTCGCGCTGCGGCATGAGAAAGCAGAACTCCTCGGCAAGCCTAACTTTGCCGATCATGTGCTTGACCGGCGCATGGCGGGATGCGGCGGCAAGGCGCTCGAGTTTGTGGAGGATCTTCATGGCCGCATCAGTGCGGCCTTTGCCAGGCAGACCCGCGAGTTGCAGGAATTCAAAGCCGAGGCCACTCACACGCGGAGCGGTCCGCTGGAGCCATGGGAGACCGCCTATTGGGCCGAAAAGCGGCGCAAGGTGCTCTATGCGTTCGACGAAGAGGAAGTGCGTCCCTATTTTCCGATTGATGGCGTGCTTGGGGGCATGTTCCGCCTTTGTGAACGGCTCTTTGCCATTCAAATTCAGGAGCGTGCCGCGGCGTATGTCGAACCGGGCGGCACCTGTCCCGAAGGAGCCGTCGAAGTGTGGCATCCGGAGGTGAAGTTTTACGAAATCCGCAACGCCCGTGGAGTGCATCTCGGTTCGTTCTACGCTGACTGGCATCCCCGCGATGCCAAACGCGGCGGCGCGTGGATGAACTATCTCAAAACCGGACGCCCGCCCGGTGACGCTGATGGTCACGACCGTGAGCCGCATCTCGGACTCATCTGCGGCAACATGACGCCCGCCGTGGATGGAAAGCCCGCGCTCCTCTCCCACAACGAAGTGGAGACCGTGTTCCATGAATTCGGTCACCTCCTGCATCACTTGCTTGGCCAGGTGGAAATCAAATCGCTCAACGGCGTGAACGTCGCGTGGGACTTTGTCGAACTTCCCTCACAGATCATGGAGAATTTCTGCTGGGAACGGAAGAGTCTGGATTTCTTCGCCCGCCACCATGAGACCGGAAAACCCATTCCGCCAAGGCTCTTCAAGAAAATGCTCGCTGCGAAAAACTATCTCTCCGCGGTGACGAACATGCGGCAGATCGCGTTCGGCAAGATGGATCTCGAACTGCACATCAATCATGCCACCAGTGACGCCGATCTCGACGTGCTTATTGATGACATTCTCAAGGGCTATCAAATGCCGCTGAAGACGAAGCCGCCTGCGATGGCGCGCCGGTTCACTCATGTGTTTGGCAGCCCGGTCGGTTATGCCGCGGGTTACTACAGCTACAAGTGGGCCGAAGTCCTCGACGCCGACTGCTTCAGCCGCTTCCAGCGCGAGGGGGTGCTCAATGCCAAAACCGGTCAGGCGTTTCGCGACTGCATCCTGAGCAAGGGCAACAGTGAGCCGCCGGAGAAACTCTTCCGCGACTTCATGGGCCGCGATCCCGACCTTGGGGCGCTGCTGGCGCGCAACGGCCTCGCGTGAGCGCCGCTACTCCACGGATACCGTCGAGCCTGGCAGCGCCTTCTGCAGCGTACCGGCACTGCCGGAACTGACCCGGGTTTTCCAAAGGAAGACGTTCTTCAGTTTCCGCAGACCCTTGAGTGTTTCGATGCTGGCGTCGCTGACGGAAGTGCTGTGGGCAGCCAGCCAGTCGAGGTTGACGAGCCCTTTGAGACTGGCGATACCGGCATCAGTGACGGCGGTGTTGCTGATGTTCAACTTCGTTACCCGGGGGAAAGTGCCGATGACGGCCATGCCGGCGTCGGTGATTTTCGTATCGCTCAAATCCAGTTCGGAAATATTGGCCCCGAGGGGTTTGAGAAATTCCATTTCCTTGTCACCAACGGCTCCTGGCGTAGCCACCCACGCGACGCTGAGGAGCTTGCTGTCGGGGGCTGTGGGATGCACGACGCAGCCCATGGAGATGAGTTTCTTGATGGCGTCTTCCGGCGGAACGCCAAGGCCGGCTGCGAGAGGATCCGCCGCAACCTTTGGTTTGCCGGATCCGGGGACGGGCGTCACCGCAACGGCGGCATCGCTGCCTTTCCAATCGCCGAATTTCGCCCCCTCGATGATCCATTGCTTAACCAACTCAATCTGGGGAAACGTCAGCGGCGTGCTTTTGCCCTTGGGGGGCATGGCGTCCTCATGGCCAGCCGGGAGAAGGATGCGGGAAAAGATGAGGCTTTTGTCAGGATCGCCGGGCTCCACGGCGGGTCCGCCGGAGCCGCCTTTCAGCAGATGGGATGGCGCATCCATGCGCAGCCCACCCTTGGGATTCACCATCTTGCCGGCAGGATCCTTCTTCGGGGCATTGTGACATTCCGCGCAGGATTTGCCGAATAGAGGGAGTATCTGCTTCTGAAAGTTGACCTCGGCGGAGGCGGCTGTGGTGAGAGTGAGGGCGATGGAGAGGGGGCGAATCATGATGGGTGTTCGGTGCGCAGTGTCCGGTGCCCGGTTCGGCCGCCGTGCCGTGTTCGACTGCAACACCGCGCACAGAGCACCGGGCACCTGAGGTGAATCCACGTTCAGCTGAACAACTCCGCCACCGGCTTGCCCTTGTCAGCAATCGTAAACGGCCGGCCGGAGGGCGAGATGATGACCTGATCCACCGGCAGACCCAGCGAGTAGGCGATCGTGGCATTGAAGTCCTGGGGACTGGTGAGCCCTTCGACGACGTTGCCGCCCTTGTCGTCCTTCTTGCCGTAAACCCGGCCACCGTGAAGTCCGCCGCCGGCCATGAGGCAGGAGTAGGCTTTTGGATAGTGATCGCGTCCGTCCTCGTGTTCGGTGATGATTTCAGGCGTCCGGCCGAATTCGGTGCCGACGACGACGAGGGTGTCCTGGAGCATCCCGCGCCGGTGCAGATCCTGGAGCAGTGCCGCCAGCCCTTCATCGAGGTCTTTGGCGCGGGCGGGTACGGCGGTGAAGTTATCGTAGTGCGTGTCCCAGCCGCCGAGGGTGACCTGGACGTAGCGGACGCCGTGTTCGACAAGGCGGCGGGCCAGCATACACCCCTGACCGAAACGCGAGGGGCCGTAGAGGCTCTTCACTTCCGATGGCTCCTGCTTCACATCGAAAGCCTTGAGGTCTTCGCACCGCATGAGGCGAAGAGCGTCATCGTAGAGCGCCTTGTGCTCGCGGATGGCTCCGTTGTTCACCTGAGTGTGGAACTGCTTGTTGAGCGAATCGGCGAGCGAGAGCCGCTTGTCGAAATCACCCTGGCTGATACTGCCGGGCTTCATGGAATCCTGGAGGCCCTCGCCAGGTTCACCGATGGGGACACCGGAATATTTTGCCCCCATGAATCCGCCCGCGGCGTTATTCGCATCGGTGCTGACGGCGACGAATCCCGGCAGGTTGTTGTTCCGTTTGCCGCCGAGGCGCACGACCCACGAGCCGGTGGCCGGATGCACGATGGTGCCGCGCATGATGTAGCTGCGCTCCATGAGATATTGGCCCTGCTCGTGCGCGCCCTGAGTGGTGGTCATGCCGTTGAAGAGCACGATGTGCTGCATCTGCTTCGCGGTCTTTGGCAGGTTGGCCGACAACTGCAGGCCCGTCACGCTCGTCGGAATCGCCTCGGTTTCGCCGAGCACGTCCTTTTTCTTGCCCATCACGTCGAGCGTGTCGAGGTGACTCATGCCACCGGACATCATCAGGTAAATGACGCTCTTTGCGGCCCGGGGGCGGACGGGCACAAAGTCGGCGGCAGTGGCAACCGTGCGGCCGAGCATCGGCGCTACGGTGACACCGAGGGACGCCTTCGCGATGTTGAGAAGGAATTTGCGGCGGGAGAATTCGTCGGCGCTGGGGAGTGACATGGCTTTAAAAATTGCTGGGGATGGAGAGCTTAAAGGATGAAGATAAATTCGTTCGAATTGAGCAGGGCGTAGAGAATGTTCTTGATGCCCTCGCGGCCCTTTTTGGCTTCGGGCAGCATCAGGTCCAGTTCCGCGGGAGTTGGATAGCGGGTGAGGATGCCGAGGAAGGCGGCTTTCACTTTTTCCTCCGGTGAAGACGCGGCATCAATGGCTTTGTAAACTACGGCCCGGCTTTCGTTGACGATGTTCTTTTCGACATGGCCATTGATGAGCGAAAGCACCTGAGTGACGTCGCTTTCGGAGGATCCGCCTTCGATGACTTCGCGGCTGCTCTGGCCGAACTTGCGCAGGAAGTGCTGCGGCGGGGTGGGGGAGGGGAGTTCCGAGGCGCGCAGGAGGTCTTTGCTGTAGCTGCTCCACTTGGCGGCATCCGTCATGGCACCCGCGGCGGCATCATTGCTGGCCATCATGTTTTTGTCCATCATCATCATGTCC
>JANNVM010000568.1:0-4682 GCA_031414455.1 Verrucomicrobiota bacterium | reverse complement strand
ATCGGCCATTACGCCCATAACAAAGGGCAGTTCGACCTTCTTCTGGGCACCGTCCACGAACAGTTCGTATTCAATATGCACGCGCGGTGCCCGGTTACGCTCGATAAACTTGGTGCTGCTTTCGGATGGTTTAGGCATGGCAGTAATTGTTGTCCGGCAGGTTGCCGGGGGAAACCCAAAGGGTCAAGATTATTTTCTGACATCTCAAAATGAGTGGAGCGCATCCGGCGGCCTCCCCTGGCGTGCGGGACGGGATACCGCTCCATTCGTTCGCGCGATGCCGTTGCGTTAGGGTTTCCGGCCTTCCCGGCGCAGCCGGGTGCCGGTTTCCCCTTCCGCCGGTGCGTTCAGGGCTGAACTGCCCCGTTGGCGGGGAACATGATGTCGCCAGTCTATCTTCCGGACGGCACTTTCTGTCCCGGCGCTGCAGACTTTTTGCCCCCGGCAGCCGCTGTTCCGTCCTTCAGAGGAAACTGTTGGTAAATTTGTCTCTCCTTAATCCGGCATTTCTGACAGTCTCACCGTGACACGGCGGGTGGATGGGTCCACTCTTCGAACCATTACACCTTATGCGAGTCTCTATTCGTCAGTCCCACCCGCGTTCCCGCGTTGCGGCACTGTTCCTTGCTGCAACTGCTTTGCTGCCCTCTGCAGCAGAGGCTGTGCCTTCGGCGGCCAGGGAATGGAATGAGCAAATTCTCGCGGCCATTCGCCGCAATGTCCCCAATCCCCCCGGTCACGCCCGCAACCTCTTTCACATGGCCGTCGCGATGTACGACGCCTGGGCTGCCTACAACTCCACGGCCGTTGGCTACCTCTATAACGAAAAAGCCGCCACGCTTCCCGCCGACATCGAAACCGCCCGTCGCGAGGCGGTCAGCTACGCGGCCTACCGCGTCCTGCGGGCGCGTTTTGTCCTCCCCACTCCGGCTCCCGCGGGTGCCGGACTGACTTCGGACAGTATTGACGCCAAACTCGCCGGGATGGGTTATGACAAGGCCACCGCCATCGCCGCCATTACCACCGGGGCTGGTCCGGCGGAACTCGGCAAGCGTATTGGCCAGGCTATCCTCAACTGGGGCGCTGCGGATGGATTCGCTCTCACCTCCTATCCCCAGCCCTACAATGCCGCGGTGAATCCCAACTTGAGCTTTCCGATGAACGTTCAGGGCGAGAATGCCGGCTTTTTACCCAATATGCCCCTCGGATTCGGTATTCCGGCTGGCACCGATCCCAACCTCTGGCAGCCTCTCATCTTCTCCAGCGGGGTCCTACAGAACGGGATCCCTGTTGGCGGCCAGACGCAGGGATTCGTCGGCGTCCAGGCGCTTGCCACCACTCCCTTTAGCCTAACGAGAACGGATCCTGTCAAGCCCTGGATCGACACCTTTGGCGGTCCTTCCCGTCTCAGTGTTCCCGGCAATCCCAGTCCAACCGATGCTGCCTACAAGGACGGAGCCATGGATGTCCTGCGCAAGAGCGCCAAACTCAACGACGATACTGTGGTGGACATTTCCCCTGCCTCTACCGGGAACAATACCATTGGCACTGACGACGGAACCGGCTTTCCCCGCAACCCGCTCACCTCTCAGCCCTGGGCTCGCAATGTCGTCAAACGCGGCGATTTCGCCCGCGTCCTTGCGGAATACTGGGCTGACGGCCCCAGTTCGGAAACTCCGCCCGGACACTGGCACGTCATCGCCAACGAAGTTTCGGAAATGCCCCTGCTCCAAAAGCGCCTTCGCGGCACCGGCCCCCTCGTCAACGATCTGGAATGGGACGTAAAAGCCTACTTCTGTGTCTCCGCGGCCACTCATGATGCCGCCTGCACGGCGTGGTCGCTCAAACGGTATTATTCCGGTGCGCGGCCCATTACCATGATCCGCTACATGGGAAGCAAGGGCCAGTCCTCCGATGAGGGGCAGCCCTCCTATCACGCTCAGGGCCTTCCCCTCGAACCCGGTGTCGTCGAAGTGATCACTCCCGCCACCACCGGGGAGGGCGGACGGCACAACAGAATATGGGACGTCAAATGGGGCATGGACCTTCCTGGCTCCGGCTACCACGGCCAGATTGCCGTTTATTCATGGCCCGGCGAACATCCCTTGAATCTCCCCGCGCCCTCAATTGCCACTCGCCAAAGTCTGGTTCGCTGGCAACTCGCGAAAGACTGGCTGCCGTTCCAGCGAAAGGGCTTTAACACCCCGGCCTTCCCTGGCTTTACTTCCGGTCACAGTACGTTCAGCCGCGCCGCCGCCGAAGCCCTCACTCTCCTGACCGGCAACCCTCTCTTCCCCGGCGGCTTTCACCACCACACCATCGCGGCCAACTCGATGCAGATTGATCTCGGCCCCTCTGTCGCCGTGGACCTTCAGTGGTGCAGCTATTACGATGCCGCGGATCAGGCCGGTCTAAGCCGCCGCTGGGGCGGCATTCATCCCTACGAAGACGACTATGTCGGGCGCAAGACCGGTTCGATCGCCGGGACTTCCGCCTATCTCCTTGCTGAAAAATACTGGACCGGCGCCATCCTCGCGGAAACCGTCACTCCGGCCATCACTTTGAACGGCGGCAGCGCCGTCATTACCTGGAACGCCACCCGTGGCATGGCCCACAAAGTCCAGACCTCCGGCAACCTCACTGACTGGACCGACGCCACCGCCTACACGATGGCTTATAATACCAAAGGCACCTGGACTGACCCTTCGCCGGCCCCCGTAAGGAAGTTCTACCGCGTCCGGCGTGCCGCGGCACCGGTGCCCTTGAAGGGCGGCAATTGAGGCTGAGTCCGGCCGCTGATGCCTTGCCGGGCTTTCCTGCCTGAGGAGGGGGGCGCGCAGGCCTGAACTTGCGGGGCCGTGTCTGACTAACGTTCAAATGCCATTGGACAGGCCGGCGGGGTGCGGGCAAAGGTCGCGCGGCCCCTGCCTCCCTCATGCACCTGACGTATTTTCACCCGCTCTGGTGGTTGCTTGGCCTGCTGGTATTGGCGGCGGGGTATTTCTTCACGCTGGTGGACCGGCCGAAGAATCTGATGGCGGCATCGCTGGGGTTGCGGGGGCTGGCGGTGGTGTTCCTCGTTCTGGCATTGTGTCGTCCTGCCTGGATGCGGCAGGTGGAGGATGTGCATGTGGTATTCCTCGTGGATGTGAGCCAAAGTGTGGACCTCGCGGCGGCGCGGTCAGTGGTGGAGGAAGTGAATGCGGCAGTGGCGAAACTGGAGAGCGGGGACTCGCACACGGTGTTCGCATTCGGCAACGGAGTCAGGATGCGGCAAACGGTGGATCTGGCGAAGGAACTGGAGGCCTGGCAGCAGGGGATCGCGGATGATGAGTTTCGCTCGGCGACGCGGCTGGCGGACGCGGTGCTGACGGCACGGCTGGCGTTTCCCGCGGGCAAGTGCCGCCGTCTCGTCCTGATGACGGATGGCCAGGAGACGCAGGGAAGCATCGCCTCAGCACTGGAGACGCTGCAGCGGGAGAAAGTGGATGTGGTGTGGAAACGGCTGAGTGGCCTGACGGACCCGGAGGCGGGCATCGTGAGTGTGGAGCCGAATGTGCCGGCGGCGTATGCAGGGGAAATTGTCAGGCTGCGGGTGCGCATGGCGGCGAATCAGGAAATGGGCGGCATGGTCAGGATTTTGCATCAGGGCGTAAAGGTGCTGGAAAAGCCGGTGCAGCTCGGGCCGGCGAAGGATAACACCGTGGAGTTCGACGTGCCGATGACGGTGGCGGGAACGTCGCTGTGGCAGGCCGAACTGATTCCTGACAGAGATCACTTTCCGCTGAACAATCAGGCGGCGGCGACGGTGGAGGTGACGGGCAAAAGCCGGGTGCTGGTCATTCATCGGGCGCCGAAGGAGATGCGCGGCATTTCGCGCGCGCTCCAGGAACAGGAATTCGACGTGGACGTGCGTGGCGAGAATGGCCTGCCGGACACGATGGACGGGCTGCTCTCGTTCGATGCGGTGGTGCTGGCGGACATCCCGGCAACGAGTATCAGCAGCCGGCAGATGGGGCTGATCAAGAGTTACGTAGAGGACTTTGGCGGCGGACTGGCGATGCTGGGGAGCGGGAATTCGTTCGGGCTGGGCGGCTACTACAAGACGCCGGTGGAGGAGGTGCTGCCGCTGGTGAGCCGGTTTGAGAAAGAGAGGGAGAAGCCGTCGCTGGCGTTGGTGCTGGTCATTGACAAGAGCGGCAGCATGAGCGGTTTGCCGATCCAAATGGCGCGACAGGCGGCGAAGGCGAGCGTCGAGCTGCTTGGGCCGCAGGATCAGGTCGCGGTGGTGGCCTTCGACGGTGAAGCCTATCTCGTCAGCGGCATGAGAAGGGCGTCGGAAAAAGACGGCATCCAGTCGGCGATCGATACCATCGAGGACGGCGGCGGCACGGACATGTATCCGGCTATGCAGCAGGCGAAACAGTTGCTCGATGCCTGCTCAGCCAAAGTGAAGCACATGATTTGCCTGACCGACGGACAGACTGAGGACCGGGGCTTTGCGGAACTGACGCAGTCGCTCGCGGACAGCGGCGTGACCGTGAGCACGGTAGCGCTGGGCGACGGTGCCTCGGGAGAATTGCTGCAAAGCATCGCGGAAATCGGGAAAGGCAGGTTCTACGCCGCCCGGGATCCGGCTGGCGTGCCGCAGATTTTCACCCGCGAGACCATGCAGGCGAGCA
>JANNVM010000567.1:0-6324 GCA_031414455.1 Verrucomicrobiota bacterium | reverse complement strand
GAGGGGCTTGGTGCCATGTTGCCTCCCCATGCGCGCATAGTTCCCGGGGTCAACCAGACTCCAACTCACCGCGATCATGCCGCTGATTCATATCCCTCATATTGTCAGGCTGGCGGAAGAGGTGGGATTCGAACCCACGGTAGAGTTGCCCCTACGTCTGATTTCGAGTCAGGTGCCTTCAACCACTCAGCCACTCTTCCGGGTGCTCTTGCGGGCGGCGGTCCCATAGCTGCGTCCCGCCGGGCGGCAAAGGGAAATCTCAAGGCATTGCAGCGATCAGTCGCCGAGTCTGGAAAGGCGCGCTTTTCCGTCGTGATGCACGGTGGCGATCGTATGACCGGCAGGATGAAAGGCCATGCCCCGGGCCGTGTTAGGTAAAGCGTGCCGGTGGAACGGCTTTTCCTCGCCCCTGTTCCAGAAGAGCAGGTGCCCCCCGCCCCCCCCGGCGGCGGCAGCGAGCCAGCCGTCCTTGTGATAGCCCGCGCCCCACAGCGTGTGATTCTTCATGTCATCGGATCCCAGATGCCGGCCTGCGGGCTTCGCGTCGTCCCAGTTGAAACAGAGGACCAGCGGCTCCTGCACGTTGCCGAGCGGGTTGGTGGATTTGTGATGCCCCGCCGCCGCCAGCACTTTGCCGTCCGGGCTCAGGGTCAGGGCGCGTACGCCTCCATAGTGAACCTGCTGGCCGCCCTCAAAGACATGCAGCGCGCCGGCATCAATCGTCCGGGTCAGTGTGCCACCCGGCACTTCCCACTGGAGGATTTTACCGTCGAGATCGCCGCTCAACAATTGCTGGCCCGACGGATGCCACAGCAGCGAATAGATATCGCGCCCGTGGCCTTTGTACTCCCCCGCCGGCGACCCGTCCGCGGTGTTCCAGAGCCGGACGACACGGTCATTACCCGCGCTGGCAAGCAGCTTTCCGTCAGGACTCAAGGCGATTGCGCGAATCCAGCCGTCATGCGCCCGCACGGTTCGTGAGGGCTTCGGCTCAGCATCACCCGCCGGCCACCAGAGCAGCGAATCGTCGCCACCCGCGGAGATCAGTGTGGTGCCATCCGCAGTCACCGCGAGAGCCATCGGCCAGGAGTTGTGTCCGGCGAGCACGGTCTTTTTGTCCGATTCAATTTCCCACCGCACCACGCTGCGATCCTCTGAACACGCGAAGAGCCAGCGCCCCTGCGGGTCGAATGCACACGCAATGAGGGGAGCGCCGTGCGCCAGTTCTTTGGTTACCTTTGCCTGCTTCGGATCTGCCATGCGTCATAAAACACGGTGCCGGGCACCGGTCTTTCGTCTCCGTGCATCCGCATTCCTGCCGCGTGGTTGTTTCTCCCCTTCAGGGCTCAAGAATTGTGTCGTATAAACCCGGGGCGGCGCTCGTGCCTCGCTTGCCCCGGGCTGGTATGTGCCGGCCCCGTTGGGGCGAAGAACGATGAGCCTGGCAAGCGTTCAATTCAGCGGGAGTCACGCCATCTCCCGGGCAATGGCCCGAAGATACTCGTAACTGTATATCCCGGTCTTGTGTCCGTCACTGAAGGCAAAGGCCACCGCATAGCCGCCGACGGTTTGCCATGCGGTGACGCGAACTCCGGGATACGATTTGCGGTCATCGCCGCCGTATTTCACGCCGAGCAAATCGCGCTCGCCGGTAGTTTCCGCACTCGGCGAAAGCGCGCGCAGTCTTTCCATCGGATAGTAAGTTTCGCTGCCGTCCGACCAGCGGATGGCGATTTCATGGCCGATGGCCTGGATGTCTTCGGGATGCATGGGAGGGAATTGTAGAGTGGGCTTCCCAGCCCACCAGGATTTGTTGAGGTAACCGGTGGGCTGGAAGCCCACCCTGCGTTCAAATTTCTTCCCTCAGCCACTCCGCGGCCTGCGGAGCGAAGTAAGTGAGAATGATATCCGCCCCGGCGCGGCGGATGGCGGTCAGGGACTCGAGGACGATACGGCGTTCGTCGAGCCAGCCGGCGGCGGCGGCACTTTTGATCATGAGATACTCGCCGCTGACCTGATAGGCAGCGACCGGCAGCGCAGTGGCTTCGCGGACGGCCCGGATGACGTCGAGATACATACCGGCGGGTTTCACCATAAGCATGTCGGCGCCTTCTGATTCATCGAGCATGGCCTCACGGACGGCCTCGCGCACGTTGGCGGGGTCCATCTGATAGGATTTCTTGTCACCGGATTTGGGTGCGGAATCGAGTGCGCCGCGGAACGGGCCGTAGCAGGCGCTGGCATACTTGGCCGTGTAGCTCAGAATGCTCACACCGGTGAATCCCTCTTCATCCAGCGCGGCACGGATGGCGGCGACCCGGCCGTCCATCATGTCGCTGGGCGCAACAATGTCCGCACCGGCTCTCGCGTGCGTCAGCGCCTGGCGACAGAGGACGTCCACCGTTTCATCATTGAGGATAAGACCGTCGTCCGACACAAGGCCGTCGTGACCGTCGCTGTTGTAGGGATCGAGGGCGACATCAGTGACCACGGCGACGTCAGGATGCGCGGCCTTGATCGCGCGGATCGTCTGTGGAACGAGCCCGTCCGGATTGAACGACTCCGCAGCGTCGCGGGTTTTCAGTGCATCGGGAATGCGGGGGAAAAGAACCACCGCTTTGACGCCGAGCGCCGAGGCACGGCCAATCTCCGCGAGCAGTCCGGACGTGGACCACCGCCGGCAGCCCGGCATGGAGGCGATTTCTTCATCCTTGTCCGTGCCGCTGAGAAAGAGTGGATAGATGAAGTGGGCCGGCGACAGCGAAGTCTCGCGCACGAGTCCGCGAATGGCGGCAGACGAACGGTTCCGGCGGGGGCGAATGGGAAGGGACATGAAATGGAGAATGCAGAATGAAGATTGAAGAATACGGAACCTGGCGAATTCGGCAGGTTCAAAGTTTTGGCGGGTTGCGGCCGATGAAGGGGTATTGTTCGAGGTCAATGACTGCGCCGCTGACGGGGCCGAATTCTTCGCTGAGGAAGAGCGCGGCGGTGGCGGCGATTTCGTCAGGGCGGAAGATGCGGCCCGCCGGTGCGAACATTGCCGGCAGGTGCGCGGGCCAGTCTTCGGACATGCCTTCCTCATGTTTGGCGCGGCGTTCGTTTTCGGTGAGGACCCAGCCGGGGTTGATTTGATTCACACGCACGCCGCAGCGGGCCAGAGTGTCGCCGAGGTTGCGGCTCATCGTTTGCAGCGCGCCTTTGCTGATGCTGTAGGGCAGCAGGTTTTCCTCGCCGCTGTAGGCGTTGACGCTGCCGATGTTCACCACGCAGCCGCGCGTTTTCTGTAAATGCGGCAGGGCCGCCTGAATGAGCAGCAGCGGCGCACGCACGTTGATCGCCATGACACGGTCGAAAAATTCCGGCGTCACATCGCCGAGGCGTCCGCGCACGACCCACGCGGCGTTGTTCACCAGCCCATCGAGCCTGCCAAAGGCCTCGATTGCCGCGGCCACGATGCGCGGAGCCGCAGCGGCATCGGCGAGATCGTCGTGGTGGAAAACCGCCTGACCGTTCAGCGAGGCCATGACGTTTTCACCCGCCTCGCGTTCGAGCCCATGAATGAGCACACGTGCGCCCTCCGCCACACAGCGGCGCGCGATCGCTTCCCCGATGCCGGTGGTGCTTCCCGTGACGATGATGACTTTCCCTTCCAGACGATTCATGCCGCCGATGATGCGCGGATGGATGCCGCCGTCAATTTGCCTCGTTGATAGAATCCGTTTCCCGGTCTGTGTCGGCGCGGCCCTGAATTCCTTCATGCCTTCCTCACCGCTCATCCTTGCCCTCGAAACGTCGTGCGACGAAACCGCCGTCGCGCTCTGCGATGGGGGCGGGCGCGTTTTGGCATCGGAGGTTTCCACGCAGATTCCCGAGCACATGCCCTATGGCGGGGTGGTGCCTGAGATTGCGTCGCGGAACCACATCGTGCGCATTCGTCCGCTGATCCTGCAGGCGCTGGAGAAGGCGGGGGTGACGCTGGCGGAGGTGGACTGTTTCGCGGCGACTTCCGGGCCAGGGCTGGCGAGTTCGCTGCTCATCGGCAGCACGGTGGCCAAGGCGCTGGCGCTGGCGTGCGGCAAGCCGTTCCTCGCGGTGAATCATCTGGAGGGGCACCTGCTCTCGCCGTTCATCGGAAGTGCGTCAGGCATTCAGCCGGGCATCGCGCTGATCGTGAGTGGCGGGCATACCATGCTGCTGCATCTGCGTGGCGCAGGGGATTATAGGCTGCTGGGCCGCTCGCGCGATGACGCGGCGGGGGAGGCCTTCGACAAGGTGGGGAAAATGCTGGGCCTTCCCTATCCAGGCGGTCCGGAGATAGACAAACTCGCGCGCCGGGGCGACCGTTCGGCCTTCGACTTCCCGCGCTCCATGCTCGATAGCGGAGACTACGCTTTTTCGTTCAGCGGACTCAAAACGAGCATGCTCTATCTGCTGCCTACCCTTGGGGATACCGTGTCGTCGCGAATGGCGGATCTCTGCGCCAGTTTCCAGGAGGCCATTGTGGACGTGCTGGTGAAGAAGTCATTGAAGGCCGCGCGGGAGTTCGGCGCGAAGAGCATCAGCGTGAGCGGCGGGGTGAGCTGCAATCACCGGCTGCGTGAAGCATTCAGCCAGCGCTGCAAGAAGTCCGGATTGGAACTGTTCCTTGCCGCGCCGTCGCTGACGACGGACAATGCGGCGATGATTGCCTTCGCCGCGCTGCACCGTTTTCAG
This sequence comes from Verrucomicrobiota bacterium, assembly GCA_031414455.1. Lineage (GTDB taxonomy): Bacteria > Verrucomicrobiota > Verrucomicrobiia > Verrucomicrobiales > V1-33 > V1-33. The sequence goes on along the minus strand of JANNVM010000567.1, from coordinate 1,608 downwards.
GCTGGACACCGTTCCAGTCTGGAGGAGAACGTGAATCCTAACTTACCGCTCGTTTCCGTATGATGACTCTGCCGCGAACTATTCCCGGGGTTGTCGCCCTGATGCTCCGTGTGGCGCTGGGCGCTTTGTTCATCTGGACGGGACTTGAGAAGGTCAGGGACCCAAATGCCTTTCTCTTCAGCATCCGCAGCTTTCACATTTTGCCTGATCCCTACGCCGCGTGGGTGGCGATGGGGCTGCCATGGCTGGAAATCCTCGCTGGCGCAGCGCTCGTTGCCGGTCTGCTGGTGGAAGGCGGGCTCGCGGTGATCGGGGGGATGCTCGGGGTGTTTTTGTGGGCGATTATTTACTCCTGGCAGCGCGGGCTGGACATCAACTGCGGCTGCTTCGGCGGCGATGCGGCGACAAGTGACTATCACGAACTCATCAGGCGGGATGTGGTGCTGCTCGCTGTGACTCTGGGCCTGCTGATCCACCGGTGGGTGGTGCGCCGGCCTGTGGGCGAGGGCACGGTACCTGCTGCTTGATCCAACGAAGCTCGATTGGTGAGGCGGCTTACAAAGCCGCGGTCCCGGGCGTGCGGCGTCGGGACAAAAAAGGACCGGCCCGTGATGACAGGCCGGTCCATGAAGTGATAGCAATGAGCTGCTATTTTCCGCCGCGACCACCAGCGGCTCCGCCGCCACCGCCATTGCCGCCCGGTGCACCACCGCCGCCACCATTACCGCCGCCGCCATTACCGCCGTTCCCACCATAACCCGGGCGAGGGCCGTAGTATGACGGAGCCCGGGTGAACGACGGAGGAATCTGAACGTAGTTTGTGGGAAGATTCTGGATGCCGCCAACATAACCATTGGGCCTGCAGGGCGAGACGTAATGGAGGCGCGGATTGACATTACCGTAGATCACCCCAACACGGGGGTAAAAGGGATAGCCGGAATAGCCGCCATAATTGGAGGCGGCGTAGCCGTTGTAGCCGTAGTTCCCGACAAAACTGGGGACGGGCTGTGCTGCGATGCGATGATGTGCGACAGCCGCTGCCGGCCGATACACGGGCTGGATGGCGACGGGCCGGGCGCGCAGGACGCAGATGGTGCGTCCGTTGTCGCCGGCGGTGGCGGGAGCCGATGCAGCAATGAGGGCCGCCGCGGCAAGGATGAGTTGCTTCTTCATGGGTTGAGGTGGGGTTGTGTTGCGGCCGGCGGGTCTCTCATAGCTGACTCCTGTGCCAGAAACAAGTCCCGGTTTTGAGGTTCTCGTTCCCCTCACGGCATCGCAAAATCCTCCGCCCGCTGATAGGCACCGTCGGTCATCTTCGCGATCTGCATGTTCACATCCGTCAGCAGACTGCTGGCACCGAAACGGAACCACTCCGGCGAGAGCCATGCCGCACCGAGCGTTTCCTTCACCATCACGAGATACTGCAGCGCCTCTTTGGCAGTGCGGATGCCACCGGCGGGTTTCATGCCGATCATTTGCCCCGTCGCATGGAAATGATCACGGATGGCTTCCAGCATGACGAGGGTCACCGGCAGCGTGGCAGCGGGCGAGACCTTGCCGGTGCTGGTCTTGATAAAATGCGCCCCGGCCTGGATGGCGATGGCACTG
>JANNVM010000566.1:0-24665 GCA_031414455.1 Verrucomicrobiota bacterium | reverse complement strand
TGGTTCCAGGGCTGGAACGATCAGTACGGCGGTGCCGAGAAGGAGTACGCGTTGAACATGACGCATTTCATCGAGGACGTGCGCAAGGACTTGGGCGTGCCGAACCTGCCGTTTGTGATCGCCGCGATGGGGCAGAACGGATCGCAGCCGGCCGCCGGGCCGCTGCTGACGATCCGCGAGGCGCAGGTGTCGATGAACGACGCGCCGGAGTTCAGGGGCAACGTCAAGGCATTCCGCACGGACGTCCTTGTGGACAAGGAGGCCGAGGCGTCCTCCCCCACCCTTGTCAAGAATGGCGAGGTGTGGAAGAAGCCCGCGGGGGACGGGGAATACCACTACAACGGCAGCCCCATCTGGTTTACGCGCATCGGCCACGCCATGGGCGAGGCGATGCTGGAGTTGATGAAGAAGCAGTAGTAAGGACTGAGGTGGTAACTTGGCTTGGGTTCAGTTGTGGGAGCAGGTAGTGGAGGCAGCAAGCGGGGTTCCGCCACCGTCCGCTGGCCCGTCGTGGAAGTGGAAGCCACCGTCGCATCCTTCGATAACGGGAACGGTTTCACGCTCGACGTTCAGCGGATCGGCAAACCGCGTTGTCGGGCATCGTGAGGGCATCCCTCCTCATCCCGGTAACAGAGCTTTTGGAGCGAAGCGCCTGCGCCCCGGGTTTTGTGCTGGTGTCGATTTTTGAGATGCCAACCGCCCGCGGTGCGGAAGAGGATGAACTAATTAATCGTCCGGGGCAGGGGAGGGACTGTCGATTCCTCCAGCCTGAAACAACCTGACACGGACCGCAATTATCTGCTATCTGTATTCAGACCGGTATTCAAACGCCCGTCCCTCTTGCCGGGATTGGTTCTTCGCGTAACCCCTTGAGGTTAAGCACTGGCGGAGAGAGAGGGATTCGAACCCTCGGTAGGATTGCTCCTACGGCACTTTAGCAAAGTGCTGCTTTCGACCACTCAGCCATCTCTCCGGATCGTCAGTTGCTTTTACCGATACACGCTGGTCGGCGTGCGGCAGACCGGGAGCACCAATTCTCCACGGCGTCAACACGCGAAACGGGGTCGCTTCGAAGGCAGTCATCCGGCTGCTGTTGCCTTTCGCCGTTGCCGGAAGAATTCACCCGTGGATTCCTCCCGGACCCCGTGTCATGCTTCTGGTACTATGAAGGCACTGACATTTTTACTGTTTCTCGCCGCCGCCGGTCTTGGCGGATGGGGTATGTGGGAGCACCTTGAACGCACGCGGCTGGCGGGGGAGGTTGCGGAATTGGTCAAGGAGCGTGATACCCTCGCAAAAACCGCCCGCCTCAAGACCGGTCTGCTTGCGGGCATGGAGGTGAAGGGTGACGGTCCCACCGGCCTCACGGATAAGCTGAAGGATCTCGGAATCCCACTGGAAGAGGAAGACAAAGAGAGCGCGAAGCCCAAAGGCAAAGCGCCCGGCGAAAAGGACACTGCTGCCGCGGGCGCTTTGTCGGAAATGATGAAGATGATGCGCGATCCGGCAATGCGCGACGTGCTGCGTGCGCAGACCGGAGCACAACTTGATATGCAGTACCGCGATCTCTTCGACAACTTGGACCTCGATGAAGGGAAGCGTGAGAAAGTAATGGAATTGCTCAAGGAACGTCTGTCGGCGCAAATGGATATCGGATTCAAAGCGACTGACAAGGAACTGACCGCAGAGCAGCGCAAGGAGGCGGCGGCCGCCATGGAGAAGACGACCGCGGAGTTGAACGGGAAACTCAAAGAGGCGCTGGGCGACGACTACGGGAAATTTGAACGCTTTGAGAAGTCGGCACCCGAACGGGAGCAACTGAAGCTCCTCAACTCAATGCTCAAGGACAAGGGGCTCGTGCTTGATGAAGCGACGGAAACGAAACTGATGGACGCGATGTACAACGAGCGGCAGGCCTTCAAATTTGAAGCAGACTTTTCGGACGCTTCCAAACTCGAGCCTGACGCTGTTTCCCGGGAACAGATGGACCGCTACCTCGCACAGAATGCGGAGTTGCAGCAGAAGATTCAGCAGCGGGCGAAGGAGATTCTCAGCGCGGAGCAGCAGGAATTGTTTGTGAAATCCCAGGAGAACCAGCAGCAAATGATGCAACTTGGTTTGGAGATGTTTCGCAAAATGTCCGGCGAAGAGACTGCGCCGGGCGGCACAAACTGATTCGCCTACCTCGCGGCGAAACGGAGACGGTAGTAGATTCTTCCCGCGACACCCGGCGCGAGACGAACGCTGACGGGCGAGTAACCGCCTTCCGCGGTGCCGGTGGTCACCGTGGCGCTGCCGGTCCACGCACCGGCACCCTGTTTCACGGCCTGGGGCTGCCATGGGCCGGCGAGGCTCGCAGCGGACTCCACCGCGTAGTCAATGTCGGCCCGCCCCGCACCCGGCAGGACGAAGGTGAAGTTCAGAGATCCATCGGGCGCACGCTCCGAAATCTCTGGTCGTGCAACCGACCGGGCATCCTGGGGCAGGGTACCCAGAGCGTACTCAGCGAGTCCGGGGGAGGCATCACCGTCCTGGTCGGAGCCGGCGGTGGTGGCGTAAAGGCTGAGCCACTGACTCAGAGTCGCCGGAGCCGGCGGGCCGTTTGCTGCGCCAGGAGTTGGCGACGGGAAGAAGGTGATTTGTCCTGAAGCATTGCGGCCTTCGCTGCTTCCAGGGACGGAGCGGGAAAGCTGGATGCTGTCGAGAACGACATCGTCGTCGAGCAGCATCAGCACGGTGCCGGGGCCGTTGAGCGGGAACGGAAGGGTGGACGGGGAATGGAGCGCGAGGAATCCACTGGACGCGAGGAGGCTGTGAGCAGGAAAGGTGTAGGCAGGACCTCCGCCGGCCAGCCCCGGGGTGATCGTTAGGCCGTCTAGCATTACGGGCAGCGAATCGGTATTGGTGATCTCCACCCAGCCGGGACTGGCGGCGAGCCATTCACTGAATCGCAGCAACGAGACCAGACCGGTTGTGATCGGCGCATTGACTGCATTCGGGGTGGGAGTGCCGGGACTCCACAACCGGTCGCGTCCGCTACGGCCGAGGCTCCATGCGGCGGGCTGTGGTCCAAAGGCGATCGAATCCCGCTGCGTCCCGCTTTGGAAAAGAAACCCTGCGCCGCCCGTCAGGGGCAGCGTGATACCGGTGAGTGATGCCGGAAGTGTCAGCCATGCACCGGCGGCAAGCGTGCCCGTGAGAGCATACTTGCCTGGCACGGAAACCGTATCGGTGAGGCTCCAGCCACCGAGTGGGATGGAGACCGTTCCCCCGTTGAAGATCTCAATGCCGCCACTCGCGCCGGCCTGGATCTCACTCAGAAACAGCAGCGGCACGGACGTATCCACCGTCCACGACGCACGGGTGGCCTCCAGTTCCGGAGTCCAGTTGCCGGCAAAATCCTGACCGATAACCTCCAGGGTGTGCGTCCCCGCCGAAAGCGCAGTCAACGACAAGGTCGCCGTCCGTACGGTCGGCGTGGTGCGGGAAAAGGTCCCTGGTGCGATAGCCACCGGAGCACTCCACGAGCCGGCATTGAGCCGCCACTTGTAAGAGAAGATGCCGGGTCCGCCGACGACGACGGCCGCCGAGTTTTGCGCAGTTAGGATGGGAGGCAAATTGCCGAGATAGCAGCCCTTGGGAATGGTAGCCCCGTAGTCGAGGCCATGTGGTGCCGTACCGCGCGCCGGCGAGTCCGGGGCGATGGAGTAGTCATCCGTGGCAATATCTGTGAACAAAGGATTTCCGGTCACGCCCTGCCATGAAGGATGCAAAACGTCGTTAGGATGACGGACGCCGATCACCGGATCCTGAATGGCCGGGTCAATGAAATTGGCGAACATTTCGATCTTCGTGGTGGTTCCCTTGCTGTCGGCAAAGCTGAAAACCCTTGGAAATCCGCCCGCGGCACCACCCGGATGGCTGTCTGCGCCATAAAGCAAATTGTAACCCAAATAGGCGCCTGTGCCGGGCTCTTTGTCATCTTCCGGAATGTAAAAACCGGCTACGGCGGTCCGCACAGTTTGCGGCGTGCCGCCGCCGTTGAAAGGGTAGTCGTTGTTCTGACAGGCGACGGTGTTGTGCTCAATAATCGCCGCCGTGTTTCCTTTCATCATTACGACATGATCCACTCTGGTGAATACGTTTCGCGTGATCACCGCGGTCGTGTTCAGGGACTCAGCGAGGGTATTCATCGACAGCACATTCGCATAGCCGAGATCCGTGGTGTATTGATCTTTCTTCACGTTGGAGAAGAAATTGCCTGCGAGGTAGGCATCGCCCTCCATGTCGATGCTCTCATCGCCGACGGGCCCGAGGAAATGGTTGTCCTGCACATCGAGGACCGGGGTAACGCCCCATTTGCCGGCCACCGCATCGATCAGATCGTTGTGGCCGGGGAGACCGCCAAAAGTATTCCGGTAGAAGCGCAGCACGCCGCCGGTCGGCCAGGCACCGGTAAATCCCGGGCCGCCGCCGGCGGTGGCGTTCATCTGAATGTATTCGCTGTCGTTGTCGAGTCCCAGCGTCAACGGGTTCTCGCCCGGCAGATAGCTGTCAGGGAAATAGCAGTCCTGAACGGTGATCGTATTACTGTTGCCGCGAATGCCATGGTATTTGGTGCCCCAAAATGTGCAGTGATCCACCAGCAGCGCGGACTCGCTGACGGTGATGCTGCCGGTGACCGCGTTGTTTTCCGCATTATGGAAGTCAGCGTAGGCAATGATGTTCAGGGGATTGAGCCTCTTATCAATTTCAATGCCGTACCATTTCGGCGGGCCGATCTGAGTGCCTGGCAGGTGGGGGTTGTCCACCGGTGTGGCCCCGGGAACGTGCGAAAACCTCACTCTGCCGTAGGCCGTGCCGGCGACATTGATGGAGCCGTTGATCGTGATTTTCCTTCCGGGGGAGACGAACACACTCGCGCCCGGATCAATCGTGAGCGCAGCCGCGGAAGACACGGTGACATTGGCCGTCACACGCCAGGGACTGCCGGCTGCGGTCCATCGGGTGCTGGCTGAAATCGTAGCGGGCACCGTGGTGCCGCCGCCGGAGTAGAGGGCTTGACCGGTCAGTGATTGCAGCACCGTGCCGGTGCCGCCAGGGCCGCTCCAAACCTCGACAAGGAATTGATTCACGCCGCGGATCAGAGTGCCGCCCGCCCCCGTGGCTGTGAATGTCCAGGTTCCCGCGGTGCTGCCGCCGAGAGTACGGAAGCTGAGGGTTGCCGGCCGTCCGTTGACGGTGACGGAGCCGGCCTGCGCGACGGGAAACGTGCCGCTCAGATTGATCGTGCCCGTGGCCGTTGTCGCCATGCTTTCCACAGCGGCCGCTTCACCAGTGATGGAGAGCTGCGAGATTGCCGCGGGGAGTTGCGCCGTGACGGAAGCGCGGCGTGCGCTGATGAATTGCTGCGCTGCCGTGATTTCACTTTCGGGCACCCAGCCGTCCATGAGTTGATGGAGCAGCGGATCGAGCGTGGCGGAATTGAACACGGTGTCGAGCAGTTCCTGAACGGTCTTTGTGTAATCGGTCAGGACATCCGGATGCGTCATCATCCGTGAGAGCCCCGATGCAGCGTCGCTGCTGAACAGGCTGCGGGTCTCCGTTCCGGCGCTGGCACCAAGTCCCGTTATGGCCCGCAGTTCAACCGGAACGAGAAGAAAGCGATCGCTGGACGGCAAATGGTAAAGTGCCGTATCGGTTCCCCGTCCCGTTTGCAGTCCCGGCTCACCGTTTCCGAGAAGCGAGTCGAGCGCAACAAAACGCAGCCATTCTCCAAGATCGAGATGCTGACTGATTCCGGCGCGGTAGGTCGCCTGCGGCGCATTGCTGAGTTTATCCGTGAGCGCAATGATGTCTGCGAGATCGTTAGGTGCCGGGCCGGCGACCTTTAAATACGTCTCCGCATAGTTCGCCGCAGTGGCCGGAGTCTCGTAGGCCAGTTCGCCGTGGGTGCCGGGACCCGAGTCATCCATGCGGTAAAGATTTCCGCCGGCGCTGGCCGGAAATTGCCGGGCGGTCCACGCGGCATCGAACGGTTCGCTCAGGGCGAAGCGTCCGAAAGAAGGCGAGCCTGCTGCTGCGGCGTTCGTGCCATTCAGGCGCACTTCCACGGTTTCCACCGCTGCCGCCGGCAGTCCCGCCCGCGCAAACGCTGCCGCGCCGAAGGCCTGACAATGCGGACGGTCGGCATTCAAGTTCACCGACTGGCGTCCCTGCCAGGCACCCCCGGAGGGAAATGTCAGGCTGTATGCTTTGGGCGATGCTTCCCTCTGCTGCAGACTGCACGCATGCCGCACCGCAGTGCCGCCGCCGTCGCGAATGACCACACTGCTCTGCACGGCGGTGCCCGCTGCCAGGGCGGCACCGTCCGGGGACCTGGTCAGCAGTCTCCACACCGGGGCAGCTCCGGCAGTCCACGGGGAATTCATCGTGCTTTGTTCCACGCGCAGCAGCGCCGTCCGGGAAGGTGACGGCCATGTGGCGCTGCCGCCTCCGGTCGCGGTCACCGCGAATTCCACGACCGTGCCTTTCGTCTGCGGCGGGATGGCGGCGGACCAGTTATTGCCGGAGGCCGTCATGTTCACCGACTGAAACGCGGTCCCGCCATCCACACGCCAATTGACTGTCGCCAGCGTTGCCCCGGAAATTTCCGCGGTCACCTTTATGGCCTCACCCGGTGCCGGAACCGGCGGAGAATGTGTCCCGCCAAGAATCACCGGCGCACCGATGCACCAGACAGGAAATAACAGGAGGGTGGAAAACAGTAACGGGAGGGAACGCGCAATCATCGTTGGTAGGTAGGCAATTTGTATCACGTCAGCCTCCCCCTTGTCGAGGCACGATTGCCGACAGGATTGTTACAATTCCATGCAACTTCAGGCTGCCGCAGGCGCTTCCGGTTTCATCTCCTGCCTCTTGAAGCTGCTCCATGAATGCTTCGGCAGGCATCCGATAATGATGAGGATGATATTAAAACCAACGAAGCCCATCAGCGCGTAGAAGGCTGCATCCATGAATCCATAGCTGTGCAGTCCGATTCCCAGCATGTTGGTGCCAAACCATGACCAACTCGTGACGACGTTGCCGAAGATCGCGAGATTGAGCAGGCCCCTTTCCCGCACCAGGCCACCGAGACGGGCGTGGAGAATGAGCGCATTCCACAGCACGATGATGAGCGCGCCATTTTCTTTCGGATCCCATCCCCAGAAGCGGCCCCACGACTGGTCCGCCCAGATGCCACCGAGCACAGTACCGACGAAGCTGAAGAGCGCGGCGAAACAAATGATCGCGAAGACCATACTGGAGAATGCTTTCTCCATCGCCTTCGTGACATGACGGGTGAACACGGCGCGAATGACGTAGATCAGTCCGAGAAATCCGGCGACGAAAGTGGCTGCATAGCCGAGCGTCACGATGACGACATGGGTGGCGAGCCAGAAGTTCGTATCGAGCACGGCGCGAAGCATGATCATGGTATCGCCGTCCAGCGCCAGAAAATGCGCCACGAGCAGCGTCCCGAAGCCCAGAACGGACGAAACGGCCACCCCGATGGAGTAGGGGAAAAGGATTTCCAGAACAAGCCCGAGGACGGTGGCTCCAAGGCCAATGAAGAGAGCCGATGAGTAGAGATTAGTAACCGGAGGACGCCCTTCCTGAATCATGCGCCAAAGAATGCCGCCGGCGAGCACCACCAGCGTGAGGGTCATGAGCCACACGGCAGTGCGGCGCGCCCATTCGAAGCGCTGCGGATTTGCCCAGACGAGCACCGCGAAGATGAAGGCCAGCACGGCAATGACCATGCCGCGGTAAAATGGCTCGAGATGATTGAACCATTGCTCGCGTGCGCCCTTTTTCAGTTCCTTGTCGAGAAATTTTTCCGCGGAGAGTTTCTCATGATAGGACGCAATCGCTTTTGTCATGGCCGGCCAGTCCTTCGCGCGGCAGGCCGCTGTCATGGCGGCATAGGACGCCAGGGAATAATGGAGAGATTCCGCTCCGCCCGGGCTGCGCACCGCCTGAATCGTTCGGCTCCAGTCACTGCCTTCCACTGTTTTTGGAATAATCAGCGGTGCCTGTAATTGTGTCTGCGCCCAGTCGAGCGCCTCTGCGTCGAAGGCCTCGCCGTCCATCTGTGACTGAAAGGCCGCTCCCCCCGCCTGCAGTTTGTCGCGAAATTCTGTCAGGCCCGCCACCAGATCTCCGGTGCCGGCCGGGCCCAGTGCGGCGCGCAGCGACTTATAAATGCCCGTCGCTTCCCACAGGTCCATGAGCGCGCGCTCATACGCATTACGGACTTCCTGCTTCACGCCGGAGGCCCGCTGCGTTTCGGCACGGAAGGTATCGAAGTGACCCGCGATCTGATTCCATGAGTAATGCTTGCCGTCAGTCTGTCCTGCCTCGCCGGCGTCGCGCGGCACCTGGAGCAGGTTTTTCAGATCGTCGTTATCAATGCGGAAGCACGGTCGCGTGTCGGCCACCGCCGGCAGCATCATGAGTTCCATCATCCATTCAATGGCGGGAACGATCTTCGGTTTGTCGAAATTCCCCTTCCACGGTTCCTGATTGAGCGTCTGCTTCTTGCGGAGAATGAGCAGGGAATTGCGGGCGAGGCTGTCCATCGGCTGATGGCGACCGTCTTTGACCACGGGAAGCTGGCCGAATTCCTTGAGCGGAATGCCTTCCGCCGGATTCTGCGGGCCGCGAAAGGCGGACAAAATCCAGGCCATGAACACAAGGGTGAGACTGAGCGGGATCCACTTTTTCATGATGTCTTCCTTTTGCGGATGAAGCGGGTGAGGTGAAGCAGGAAATGGCGCAGCATGCCGTAACCGACGAGCGCGCAGCCGAAGTACGGCGAAAACCACGATGGATTCTTCACTACCTGCAGCGCACTCGTGCCGCGGCTGGTGTCGAGTTCGTCCCTGCCCATTTGATACTGAAAATATGTCAGGCCCTCGTAGCGCAGCGGGGCGTTCATAAACACCTCGGCCTCCCGCTGTTCGTTCTTTGCGGGATGGTCAATCAGCAGCCGGCTCCGGAAATCCTTGGGAGTGTCCGTCCCGGCATAGACTTCGTGTGTCGTCTTGAGCAGTTTGATGGAATAGGGATTGTAGGCGCGCTCGAACCGCAGGACGAGCCGCCACTTCGTGCCGCCGTACTCGATGGTCTGCTCATTGAGTAATGGAGAAAGGAGCCATGTGCCCAGACTGCCGGACGCACCGGAAAGCTCCACGACAGCAGCGGGAACATTACGTGATTCCATGTCGCGCATCTTCTTCAGTCCCATCGTGTAATAGCGCTGCGCGACCGGGGTGGAGGCCTGCGGAGCAGGGGACGACTCGGTGATCGGAGCATCCTCCTCCACACGCATGGCAGCGAAACGCATGTTGGCACTCCGCTTCTTAAATTGCTCAAGCATCTCCGCGCGAAAGCCGGCTTTCAATTTAGTGAGCAGCGCCGCAGCCTTGTCAGGCTGACCGGCAATGGCCTCCACTGCGGGGAGAACGCCCTGATCCTGCGGCTGTCCCAGTTCGCGCAGGGCCCGATTCCAAACTGACAGCCGTCCCGGCGCCTCCATGGCCTTGCGGGCTTCGGACACGAGATTGTCAGGCGTAGCGTAGAGCGATTCCAGTTTGGCAAAAGCCTGGCGAATCGTGCCCTCATGCTGGCGGGCCTCCTCAAGGTAGATGAGTTCGCTGTTTACCTGCCAGGACTTAAGTTTGACGGTGAATGGCAGCTTCCCGTGTTTCAGATCCCCTCCCTCCGGCTGGTCATCCTTCACGAGCAATGCCTGGGGAATGGAAATCACTTCGTCGTTCTTATCATCACCGGGAATGTCGCGAAGGAAGACCACTTCCGCGTCGAAACGGTTCTCGCTGTAGTGCATCGTCTGGCCTTCCTTGAAGGACATGTTCGTCTCCACGGCCAGCATGTCAGTGGCCAGTTGTCCGACCAGCAGGACGACAATGCCGAAGTGGATCATGTCCACGCCGATCTTGCGCCCCGTGGGCACGAGCGGCTTCCAGCCCATGGCTGCGGAGGCCATCAGCAGGTCCACTGCCAGGAGGGCCGTGCCGGCGGCAAAGAACCAGAACGGACTCCACAGCAGAAAGTAAGTCACTGCATACAGCGCCGCCATGACGACAAGGTAGTGCGCGATCAGCAGCGGCAGTCCGCCGGGCGGAAATTTGAAGCGCCGCAGGTGTGCGCCCATGAGATTCACGATGAGCAGGACCCCCAGCAGATAACCGCCGGGGTATATGAGCACCCACCACGGATCGCCCTCGCGGCGCACAATGATCCATTGTTTGAACCAGCGCGCCTGGGCTTCGTAAAGCCCCTCATTCACCTGGGCGATGGTGCCAAGGAAGACGAGCACCGCGCTGACTGCGAGCAGCACCACGGCAAGTTTGAGCGATGTGAAAAAGTCGAGCAGCGCACGCAGCAGATTGAACGACGGCGGCACGGCGGGGACGGTAACGGGGGCTTCACTCATGATCCGGCTTTGCAGTAGTTGAGGAAGTCTTCACGGGCGGCGGTCACGGCAGGAACGCCCCCCATCAACTTATAAAAGAACCACTGCCCGCCGCGCGGCACAATGGCTCCCGTCAGCGCGCGTCCGGCGTTTTCCAACTCCACAAAAACCGCTCCTTCCGGCGCACCGGGCAAAGGTTTGACGGTTGCCATGATGGCCGCCTCTTCCGCCTGCGGCAGGCCGAGTTGTCCGCGCCAGCGCACGACGTTGGAAAGAGCCCCGCCGGTGTCGCTTGGGAAAATACTTACCGTGACATCAGCCTTCGCTCCGTCTTTATCAGGCACGGAAAACTTTACCGCCTGCATTGCGCCAGGCGTCTGCGCTGACCAGCCGGCTGGTGGGGTGCCCGGAACTGCCAGTTCCTTCGGCGGTTCAGAAGCAGCGGGTGCCGGAGCGGCCGCAGTGGTATCAAACTTCACCGACTTGAGAAATTCGCCGTAGGCGGCACGCTGCGCATCCACCGCGGCGGGTGGCCCCTGGAGCTTAAAGAACCAGCTCTTGTCGTCCCGGTGCAGAAACGCCGTAACGATTTTCATTTCCTCCGTTCCCCGTTTGCCGGTCACCTCAAAAAGCCTGCCCTTTTCGCCCGCCACTTCGACATCCGAGAGCGCCTTTGCCGCCGCCTCCGGTTCCAGAAGCGGCTGATCCATCATCTGCCGCCACATGTTCACCAGCGCCGGCTCCTGCGATGCCATCTGCGGGAGCGGGGTAATCATGACGGAGGCCTCGCCGGGAACGGAAAAACGGGCCGCGCTCATTTGATCCGCTCCGATATCTTTCCATGCCGCAGGCAGAGTCCACGTCAGGGATGGCAGACCGGTCTTCAGGCTCGTATTCTGCGGTGCAACCTCGTCGGGCTGATCCTTGGGAGCGGTGTACACACGAATCTCCTGCTTTGAGCAGCCTGTCAGGAACGAGGCGGCAGCGAGCAACGGGAGAAGCGGTCGGGTAAGGACGCGTGGAGGGGAGAGCGGCATGAGAGTGGGGAAACGCATGGTCGGCGCAATATCTTACGCCGTGCGGAACGGGACGGAGGCAGGGAATGCAAGTGGACACTCGGCTGAATCAGGCAGATTCGACGGGATTTCCGTAGGGGAAGCTTCATAAATGGTGAAAAGCAGCGCCGTTCCGCGTGGCACTTGCATGTGCCTCTGGTTCGCGCTCTCTGGCCGTTCCATGCTTCCGCCTCTCATCGAGATCATCCCGCCCGCCCGTCCGGTTTCTGCCACAGTGGTGCTGCCGGGTTCCAAGAGCCTGACAAATCGCGCCCTCACTCTGGCAGCGCTGGCGGAAGGCACGGTGACGCTGCACGGCGCGCTCTGGAGCGAGGACACCCGGGCGATGGCGCACTGTCTGCGCACGTTGGGATTCGCGGTGGCGGTGCGGGACGATGATGCGGAGCCGGCGAACCGGACGATTGTCGTGGAGGGCCGCGGCGGAGAGATTCCCTTGTCCGGCACGGCGGAGGCGCCGCTGGAATTGTTCGTGGAGAATGCCGGCACGGCCGCGCGGTTTCTCGCAGCACTGGTTTGTCTGGGGCGCGGGCACTACCGCCTGAGCGGCGTGCCGCGGATGCACCAGCGGCCGCAGGCAGCGTTGTTCCTGGCGCTTCGTGAACTCGGCTATACCGTGGGAACTCCAAACGATTTCCTGCCTGCGATCATCACCGGTGGCGGTCCGCGCCCGGGTGCTTCCTGCACGGTGACCGTGGAGGAAAGCTCGCAATTCGCGTCGGCGCTCATCCTTTGTCAGCGCACCGGCGGCTGGCAGGTGCATGTCACTGGCGCGAACGAAGACGAACTGCCATACGTGGACATGACGCGCCGGCTGGTCGCGGAATTCCCCTGGCAGGGAGGCGTCTATCACATCGAGCCCGATGCCTCGGGGGCGAGTTACTTCTGGGGCGCGGACTGGCTCTTGCGGGAAAGCGGCGGTGGCGTGCGGGTTACGCCGGAGCCGGTGTCGGGGATGCAGGCCGACCAGCACTTTGCCGATCTCATCCTGCGTCATCCGTGGAAAGCCAAATACTCCCGCGCCACCGAACTCGCCGACAGCATCATGACCGCCATCGTGCTCGCGCCATTCGCGCCGGAGGAGACGCAGTTCACCCATCTCGGCCGGCTGCGGGTGCAGGAATGTGAACGCGTCGAAGCGCTGCGCACTGAACTGACCAAATGCGGCGCACGTGTCGAAGAGAACGGCGATACCCTAACGGTTAATCCCGGCCCGCTGCACGGCGCGGAGATCGCCACCTATAACGACCACCGCATGGCCATGTGTTTCGCTATGCTCGGCCTGCGTGTGCCGGGCATCCGCCTCCGGAATCCGTCGTGCGTGAAGAAGACGTTTCCGAATTTCTTCGCCAAACTCGCCGGCCTCGGCGCGCAGGTTACCGATGCGAAAGGACTTACGCTTACGGGCGACGATCTGCTGGCGGAGTAGCTCGATTTTCCAAAGTCGAGTCTGTCTCCACCCGACATCGGAATGTCGATCTACGCTTGCGGCAGCTTCTCATAGGCCTCCACCGCCGGTGTGAGCGCGACGATGCCGGCGGCCCAGAAGTCCGGCGATGTCAGGTCCGCGCCGAGCGATTGTTTCACCACTTCCTCGCAACTCGCGCTGCCCGTGCTGGCGAGGAACTTCTCATACGCGGGCAGGAACGACGGGCCTTCCGCTTTGAATCGTGCAAAGAGCGCCTGGCTCAACAGATAGCCGAAAACGTAAGGGAAGTTGTAGAATGAAACGCCAGTGATGAAGAAGTGCATCTTCGACGCCCAGAACATGTCGTCGCAGCCGTCCGGCAGCAGGGTGTCGCCGTAAAGTTTGCGCTGTGCCGCGTTCATGAGTTCCTTGAGGCGCGAGACCGGTACTTCGCCGCGGCGCCGCTCTTCATAGAACGACTGCTCGAAATCATAACGCATGGGAATGTTCAGCAGATAGCCCGCGGCCCGCAGCATTTCCTGGTCGAGCAGGTAGGACTTCATTTGCGGCGTCAGGGCGGGATCACTGAGCAGGCCGTTGAGCAGGATCATCTCGCCGAAGTTCGAGGCCGTCTCCGCGAGTGTCATCGGATAGTCCGCGGCAAACGGCCGGGCCGGGCGCAGCACGCGAGAGTGCCATGCGTGCCCGACTTCATGCGCCAGCGTCACCATGTCGTGCATCGTGTGGTGCCAGGTCATATAGACACGCTCCTCCTTCTTCAGCAGGGAGCCGGTGCAGAAAGCGCCGGGGCGTTTGCCGGGGCGCGCCTGGGCTTCGATCCAGCGACTGGAGAGCATGTCGCGGAAGTAGGAGCCGAGCGCCGGATAGGCGGCGGAGAACGAGCGGTCCACCGTGGCGCAGGCATCGTCCCACGAGAGCGGCTTCTCCTCCGGCGCGGCAATCTGCGGGGCTTCGATGTCAAAGAAATGCAACGCGGACGTGCCCTGAAGTTTTGCCGCCGTGCGGAGGGCGCGGCGCGGGAGTTCCAGATGGGAATGAATCGCGCTCAGCATGGCATCGAGCGACGCCCGGCTCATGGCACTGTCAAAAAGCGGCCGGTCGAGAAAATGTGCGACGCCCCGCCGCCCGTAGAGCGTGAGCCGTGTGCCGGCGATGCCATTGAGCGCTGCGGCCAGCGTCACCTCATGATCATGCCATGGCTTTTGGCCGTCGCGAAACGCCGCCTCGCGCAGCGCCCGGTCCGGTTCCGACGTCAGCGCGCGACGCCGTGCCATCGGCACCGTCTCCACGTGACCATCCGGGAAGGTCATCGTGAATTCCAGCCTGCCCGTCAGCGTGTCATAGAGCCGGCCCCATGCCGACAGCCCGTTCACATTCAGATCCGCCGCCAGCGCTTCCATCTCCTGCGCCATCTGGAGGCGGCCATCATCCCTCATGCGGCGCACCGTATGTTCCGCGCCTGACAAAACCGGAGCCGCCACCACTTTCGCGAAGGCCTCATCGCTCAGCCGCGCCAGCACACCCTGAAGCGCCGACTTTATCTTGGAGCACTCCGCCTCCAGCGTCGCCGCCCACGCCTCGCCGGCCTTCACCGCTTCATCGTTCGCATCGTCCGCCGACAGACATCCCAGATAAGAGCCCAGATGCCAGAAGCGCGTCCACAACGACTCATAGTCCGCCACCGACTGCGCCAGCGCCTCCGCTTTGTCAGGCACCGCGAACGCTGCGAGGTCACGCGCGAGAGATTCTTTGAATGCGACGTAGTCCGGCGCACCGAAGCCGGTGAACCATGATTCGAGCGACCAGCGGTCGGGGGTGACGGGAGCGATAGTGTCCATGCAGCGCCGTAGCCCGGAATTCTCCGAGGGCAAATGGCCGCTGTGCGGAGAATGCTGTGAAAATTGCTTGCCTGAGCCTCTGCAACATCCGACGGCGATGGATGATTTCATTGGCTGAAGCCCGCCGGATAATCGCGATGCATGTGCCCGCCCGCCCGGGAGTGGAAGTTTCGCTGGCAGAGGCATGCGGACGGGTGCTGGCGGCGGATGTGGCCGCCGATGGATTCTATCCGGCAGGCGACCGTTCGCAGATGGATGGCTATGTCGTCCGGGCGGACGCCGTACCGGGCGCTTTTCGTGTCGCCGGAGAAGTGCCGGCGGGTGCGGTTCCGGTGGAGCCAGTGAAGCAAGGTGAGGCGTATCGGATTTTCACGGGAGCGCTGCTGCCGCCGGAGGGCGGGCGGGTGGTGATGCAGGAGGACACACGGCGCGAGGGCGATGTCGTGGTGGTGGAGAAATTCGGGCCGTCGCGGTTTGTCAGGGTGAAGGGATCGGAGGCCGCACCCGGTGATGTCCTGCTGCCGGCCGGCACGATGCTGGGAGCGGTGGAACTGGCCATCCTCGCGCAGGTGGGCGCGGTTCGGCCTCTCGTGGTGCCGCCTCCCGCCGTGCGGCATATTGCCACGGGCGGGGAACTGGTGGATGCTTCCGAAGTGCCCGGCCCGGGGCACATCCGCGATACAAATTCCCCGCTGCTTCGCGCGCTCTTTGCCAGTCTCGGCATCACCGCATTTTCTACCCGGCGGGTGCCGGACGATCTCGACGTGCTGGTCGAGGCGGCGGAGTCGCCCGCGGATCTGCTCGTGTTGTCAGGCGGGGCGGGCGTGGGGGATTATGATTTCAGCACCAAAGCCCTGAGGCATCTCGGATTCACCGTCCATTTTGACCGGGTGAACATCCGTCCCGGCAAACCGCTGACGTTTGCCACGCGCGGGGCCCGGGCGGCGTTTGTGCTTCCGGGCAATCCGGTTTCCCACTTCGTGTGCTTCCAGACTGCCGTGCGCCTCGCGGTGGAACTGGCCGCGGGCCGCGCGCCTTCGTGGCCCGCAGTGTGGCTTGAATTGCACGGCGGCGAACCGCTCGCGGCGGATCCCCGTGAGACGTGGTGGCCGGCCCGCGCCGCAGTTCATGAAGGACGGCTCACCGTGACGCCCAGGCGCTGGTCGAGTTCCGGAAACACATTCTCGCTGGCCGGAACGAATGCTCTGGTTCTCGTCAATCCGGACTCGCCGGCGAACGGACGCGCCCTGACGCTTTTACTCGAACCCCCGGCTTCCTGATTCTCCACCTGTGTCCACTCCCGCTTTTTCTCATCTCGACGCCGAAGGCACCGCCCGCATGGTGGACGTCGGCGGCAAGCCCGTGCAGCGCCGCGTGGCGGTGGCTGAGGGATTCATTCAGATGGCCGCCACTACCATCGAGGCCCTGCGTGCGCAGGCGCTGCCGAAGGGTGATGTGCTGACGGTCGCCCGCATTGCGGCCATCCAGGCCGCCAAGCGCACCGACAGTCTGATCCCGCTTTGCCACAGTCTGCCGCTGGACGCGGTGGAGGTGGATTTCTCCGTGCAGTCAGACGGCGTCATGATTCGCGCCACTGTTAGCACCTCATCAAAAACCGGTGTGGAAATGGAGGCGCTTACGGCCGTCTCGGTCGCAGCGCTGACCATCCACGACATGTGCAAGGCCGCGGATAAAGGCATGGCCGTGCAAAATATCCGCGTGGTGAGCAAAACCAAACAATGAAAGTCGCGCGCATCACCCTGAGCGACCGCGCCAGCGCGGGAATTTACGAGGACCGCAGCGGACCTGAGATCGAACGCGTGTTCGGTGAGGGCGGCTTCAGCGGTGTCGAGTGGGTGCGGGCTGTCATCCCCGACGAACGCGATGCCATTGAGGCTTTGTTGCGGCAATTGATTGACGGCGATGCGGTGGATCTTGTCCTAACCACCGGCGGCACTGGCCCGTCGCCGCGCGATGTCACGCCGGAAGCGACCCGCGCCGTGCTCGAACGCGAGTTGCCCGGCTTCGGCGAGATCATGCGCGTGCAGTCGTTCGCCAAAGTACCAACCGCGATCCTGTCCCGGGCCACCGCGGGCACGCGGGGCCGTTCGCTGATCGTGAATCTGCCTGGCAATCCGAAAGCCATCGGCGAATGCCTTCCGCTGCTTCTGCCCGCGATTCGCGAGGCCCTGCGGCATTTGAACGGGGAGTGACGTGCAAAACTCTTCGCTTTCCCCGCCTTCCCGCCGGACCAGCTTGATTCATGGACGATGAAGCGGCATTTTTCGCAGACTGGCGGAATCACCTGGCGGACGCGCTGGAGTTGATTGGGCGCTGGCACATGCCGTTTGGGAAATACGGGCCGCAGCACTATCCGCCGCACGGAGTGCCGCTTTACGATTTGCCGGAGGAGTATGTGATCTGGTTTCAGCACAACGGATTTCCCAAAGGCCGGCTTGGAGAACTGCTGCGGGTCATTTGCGAAATTCGCATGGCAGGGGCGGAAGCGGTGTTCGAGCCGCTGCGGCGGGCGGCGGGTGGAAGATTTTCTCTGCGTCCGAAAAAGCGGAAGGTATACGACTTCCGTGACCGTGAATTGCCGCTCGAATGACACGCTCACTCCGGTCATTGACAGTAAAGGTGCGCGAGGGATTATGAGCCCCATGAGTTTGTCCGCCGCTTTCCGCATTCTGTCTGTGCTGGGTTCCCTGTGTCTGGTGTCCTGTGCCACGCGGCCTGACACGGGAATTACCCGGGTAAAAATCTACCGGCTGGATCCGGGAGCGGTGCCGGATGCCGCGGAGCCAGCAATTCCATTTGAGCAAAAACATTACCTCCATGGTGCCGTGTCGGATGAGGACCGGGAGGCGCGGAGGGGAAATTACTACACGGTTTTCTTTGTCACGCCGGATCACAGCACGCCGGTGCGGGCGAGGTTCGAGTACCGTCAGGCGGCAACGGGATTCAAAGTGTTTGCCAAAGAAGTGGACGTCGAGCCGAAACAGGGAGTCGTCCGCTTTGAAGTGACCGGCCAGGACTATCGCGAGCGCGGGAAACTGCTCGGCTGGCGCGTCATGCTCACCCAGAACGGCCATGCCGTGGGTGAACGCAAATCCTATCTCTGGGACTGAATTTCCTCTCTCCAACCTCAACCCGACCCATCATGAAAATCCGCATCCTCAGTTACCTCACGCTGCTGCTGGCGCTTCTCCAGGATCCCGCCGCTGCGGCCAGCAACGGCATCGCTGCCGTCGTCAACGGACGCCCTGTTCTAAAATCCGAAGTGGATGACCTCATGCGCGCCAGCATGGTGGAAGTCCTTCGCCGCTATCCGGATGCCGCCGACCGCGACCGGGAAGTGAAAAAACTCCGGGAGAATGTGCTCAGGCAACTCATTGATCAGGAACTCATCCTCAAGGAATTCGAGCCCTTCGCGCCATCGTTTAGTCCCAAGGTGGAGGCCCACGCCGACGAGATGATCAAACGTCAGTTCGTGGACGGAATGTTCAAAGGGGACCGCAAAAAGTTCATCCAGGAACTGGAGGAGAGCGGTATTGGATATAAGAAGTTCAAGGAACAGCAGAAGAAGAACGTCATCGTGGAGATGATGCGCGGGCAGTTCGCCAAGACCGGCAACCCGTATATTACCGAGGAGGAAAAGGCGGAGTGGCTCCGGAAGAATTCAAACCTTTTCCGCGTGGGCGGCAAGGTAAAGCTGTGGAGCATCACTATTCCAGGGGTCGCCGAAGGCAAGACGCCGGCACAGCAGGAGGCACTGGCGAAGGAAATCCGCACCAGTCTCATCAACGGTGCGGACTTTGCCTCGCTGGCGCGGACGCATTCCTCTGACAGCAAACGGGACGCAGGCGGCAGTTGGGACTGGGTCGGGCAGAAGGATATTGCCGAACCATTCTGGCCCTTCGTTTCCAAACTGGACGCCGGCAATGTCAGCGAGATCGTGCCGCTCGGCGGCAGTTTTTACATTTTCTGGGTGGAGGCCAAGCAGGCCGGCAAGATGAAACCGCAGGCGGAGGTTGATGCCGAGGTCGAGAAGCGCGTGCAGATGGAAAAGCGGCAGAAGTCCTCGGAGGAGTGGCTCAAGAAGCTGCGCAAGAAGGCGACCATCGAGTACAAGTGAGCAGAGTGATCGGCATCACTCTTGGCGACGCTGCGGGGATCGGCCCGGAGGTGACCGCTGCGGCGCTGCGCTCGGGCCGGTTGAAGGAGACGTTTAGTTATCGGGTGATAGGGAGTTGCCCGGACGCGGAGCCAGGCCGGCCGGATACCGCGACCGCCCGGGCAGCCCTGGAGTCGCTCGAAGAGTCGGTGACGCTGCTTCTCGCTGGAGAAATTGCTGCGATAGTGACCGCGCCGGTGTGCAAGGCGGCGCTCGCTGCGGAGGGTTTCGCATTTCCCGGGCAGACCGAATTTTATGCTGACCGCCTCGGTGCGCCGGACTTTGTCATGTGCCTCACGGGGCCGCATCTCACGGTGGGACTTGTTACCATCCATGAGCCGCTGCGCCGGGTGCCGGACATGATTACACCGGAGGCGATTCTTCGCACCGGGCGGCTCCTGACCGGGTTTGTGGAGCGTCGCGGAAAAGCAAATCCGCGTATCGCCGTGGCGGGGCTCAATCCTCATGCCGGCGAGGACGGTCACATGGGCACGGAGGAGATCGGGATCATCCAGCCAGCGGTGGAGCACCTCCGCAGGCTGCTGCCGCACGCGACGTTTTCCGCGCCGCTGCCGCCGGATACACTGTTCTATCAGGCGGCACGCGGCACATGGGATGCCGTGGTCTGCATGTATCACGACCAGGGACTCATCCCGCTGAAGCTGCTGGACTTTGACAGCGCGGTGAATGTCACCCTGGGCCTGCCGTTTGTGAGGACCAGCCCGGATCACGGCACCGCGTTTGGCATCGCAGGGCAGGGGATCGCCAGCGCGGAGAGTATGATCGCCGCCATCAATCTCGCGGCGGAGTTGAGCGCGGCAGGCTGCTGGAGCAAAAGCGAGCAGTGAAAAACGAGTGCGGCCTAACTCTACTTTGTCATTGCAACGCTGACACCCTGGCTGAGAGCTTTAACATCTTCGTGGCGGCAGGCCTCAGGCAACGATGTCATGGACCACATGGCCGTGAACGTCGGTGAGGCGGTAGTCGCGGCCGGAGTAGCGATAGGTGAGTTTCTCGTGGTTGAGGCCCATCAGGTGGAGGATGGTGGCGTTCATGTCGTGGACGTGGACGCGGTTTTCGACGGCGGAGCAGCCGAACTCGTCGGTGGAGCCATAGCTGAATCCTTTCTTAACGCCGCCGCCCGCCATCCAGACGGTGTATCCGTAGTGGTCATGATCCCGGCCTTTCTCGCCCTCTGAAGTTGGGGCGCGACCGAATTCTCCGCCCCAGACGACAAGAGTTTCGTCAAGGAGGCCGCGCCCTTTGAGATCGGTGAGCAGGGCGGCGATGCCCTGATCGCAAGCTTTGGCCAGGGTGGCGTGCCCGCCCACGATGTCGCCATGACCGGTATCCCACGCAATGTCATAGCCGTCGATGCTGTGGGAGAGTTGCACCACGCGCACGCCTTCCTCGATGAGGCGGCGGGCGATGAGGCAGCCTTTGGCAAACTCGGAGTCGCCATACAGTTTGCGGGTCTCTTCGCTCTCTTTGGAAACATCGAACACCTCCGGCACGGACGCCTGCATGCGGAAGGCCATCTCCATCGCCTGGATTCCGGCTTCAAGGTTTTGATCCTGTTCAAGGCGGGCAAGCTGCATCTGATTAATCTTTGCCAGGAGATCGAGCTGCTCGCGCTGCTGGGCAGAAGAAAGCCCGGCATTCTTCAGATCTTTGATGACGGCCTCGGGCTTCATGTCGTGGATGTTCACATAGGCTCCGGCATAGGCCCCGGGCAGGAAGGCATTTCCCCAGTTGGCACCTTTGCCGCGGGGCAGAGCGCTCGGGGACATGGCGACAAAGCCAGGCAGGTTTTGCGATTCCGCGCCGAGCCCGTAGGTGAGCCATGAGCCGAGGCTCGGACGGTTGGGCTGGAGCGCGCCGAGGTTGGTCATGAGGATGCCGCCGGCGTGTTCGGGGATGTCGGTATACATCGAGTGGATGAAAGTGATGTCGTCCACGCACCTGGCGACTTCGGGGAAAATGTCGCTGACCCATTTCCCGCACTGGCCGTACTGCTTGAAGCCAAACGGTGACGGCATGAGGCCCATTTTGGTATTCCGCAGTGTCTTGCGGTCCACGAGGGCCGGCCGTTCGCCGGCGTGTTTCGCCAGCATGGGTTTGTAGTCGAAAGTATCCACCTGCGACGGCCCGCCCGGCATGAAGAGCTGGATGAGCCGCTTCGCCCGCGGGGCAAAATGCGGTGCCTTCGGTGCAAGTGGCGAGCCCTGCTCAGCAGCCAGGGCATTGCTGCCGAACATGGATGCGAGCCCGACAGCTCCAATGCCGGCGCCCATTTTGAAGAGTGCTTCACGCCTGGAAAGCTGGCGCTGTGTGGCCAGGCGATAGGCGAGTTCGTGCTGGAGGAATTTCATAATCTTACTGAATTTGGATGAGTTCGTGGGCGCTGAGCAGGACGTGAGCGTAGTGGTGCCAGCGCTCGGATGCGGGGTTCAGGCCCAACCATTGGACACCGAGATCAATTTCGGAAGATTCGGGAGCGCGGGAGTAGAGGCGCTGGTAGGTGTCGCGGATTTTTTGCGGAAGATCTCCGGGCAGGTCGCGCATCCTGTTGCCGAGCGCTTCGGCGCGCGCCTTCATGAACGAGCTGTTCATCATGAAAAGATACTGCTGGGGCACAGTGCTGCTGGCACGCTTCTCGCTGGTCGCAGCGGGCGAGGGCAGATCGAACAGCCGGAGGAAGCCGTCGGATTCAAACACGTCGCCGGACCGGCTGATGCTGATGTAGAGCGTGCGGCGCTTGCTGTTCCAAATCGCATCCGAGGGAGGGCCACCGGTGGTGCGCTCCAGTTCACCGGTGACCGCCAGCAGAGTGTCCCGCCATGCCTCGGCCTCGAGCTTGCGGGGATTCATGCGCCAGAGCAGCCGGTTGTCGCCATCCCGCGCAAACTTGTCTTTGTCGAAGTGGCTGCTCAACTGCCAGGTGGACGACAGCAGTATCTGACGGTGCAGGCGTTTGAGGGACCAGCCGTGCTCGACGAGGTCGGCGGCGAGCCAGTCGAGCAGTTCCGGGTGCGTGGGTTTTTCGCCCAGCATCCCAAAGTTGCTTGGCGTCCGCACCAGCGGCTCGCCGAAGTGCCAGCCCCACACGCGATTCACGATGACGCGGGCCGTGAGCGGGTTGTCAGGAGCGGTGACCGAGCGGGCGAGTTCCAGCCGGCCGCTCCCGTCGGTGAAAAGTGTCGCTTCCTTGCCCGCGATAATCTCGAGGAACCGCCGCGGCACCATTTCGCCGGGCTTGCGGAGGTCGCCCCGCATGGCCACTGGCATGTTAGTGCTGCCGGCTTCCTGAAGACAATGCGCTGTTTGATAGGGAGGATGAGATGACTTCTTCAACTCCTCCAGCCGTGCGCGGAGTGCGGTCAGTTCACGTTTCGACTCTTCCTCCAGCACCGCCTCAACCTCGCCCGGCTTTTTCTCCAGCCGTTTGGCGGCAGCCAGGACGAAATCTTTGACTCTCTTGTCCTGATCCCGGATCGCTGCCTGAGCGGCGTTGAAGGCTTCCACCTCTGCCGGAGGAGAGACTGGATGTTCCTGCTGGGCAGTGTTCCGGAAGACACCGGCGATGGCGTAATAGTCTTTCGTGGTGATGGGGTCGAACTTGTGGTCGTGGCAGCGGGCGCAGGCGGCGGTGAGACCAAGAAAGGCGCGGGAAAAGGTATCTACACGGTCGGAAAGCGTTTCCCCTTCGAAGACCGCTTTGGCTTCCGGATCGCCGCCGTCGTCTTTGTAGGTGGGACCGACAACGAAGAAACCGGTGGCCACGGGGTCGGGATTTTCCTTCAGAGCATCGCCCGCAATCTGGCGGGTGACAAACTGGTCGTAGGGCATGTCGGAATTGAATGCCGCCACGACCCAGGCCCGGTAGCGCCATGCGTTGGGCAGGGCTCTGTCATCGCCGAATCCCCCGTGCCCGTCGCTGTAGCGGGCAATGTCGAGCCAGTGACGGGCCCAGCGTTCACCGTAGTGTTCGGATGCCAGGAGAGAGTCCAAGACTTTTGCGAATGCTCCGGGAGATTCGTCGGCGAGGAAAGCCGCGACCTGCTCCGGCGAGGGCGGCAGTCCGGTGAGATCCAGATACGCCCGGCGGATGAGCAGGTGTCTGTCAGCAGGCGGATTCGGCTTCAGCCCGGCGGTTTCGAGCCTTGCAAGCACAAAGCGGTCAACGTCAGACCGAGCCCATGAGACGTCAGAGACCTCCGGCGGTGCAGACTTCACGATGGGTTTGAACGACCAGTGCCCGCCGCGGAATTTCGCCCAGTCATATGGCTCATTGCCGTGCTTCTCCGCCAGCGCCGGCGCACCGCCACCGGGCCACGGCGCACCCATCTTCACCCACTCGGCAATCACCTGAATCTGCGCGTCGGCGAGCTTCGCCTTCGGTGGCATGGCCATGTCTTCGTTCCCGTAATTCACCGCCTCCACGATGAGGCTCTTTGCCGGGTCTCCCGGTGTGAGAGCCGGGCCGGAGTCGCCGCCTTTTTTCAGGCCCTCAAGCGAATCCATCCGCAGCCCGGCCTTGAGCTTCCCTTTGGCCTCCGCCTCAGCAGAGTGGCAGCCGTAACACCGCTCCACCAGCAGCGGCCGGACCTTGTTCTCGAAAAACTCCAACGGCTCCCCGGCGGGCACGGCGACATCCGCAGCCAACGCCGCAGCAGCGAAAACGCCGGTCAGCGCCAGGGAACAAAAAGCGAGTCGGATCATGGAAAAGTCTGCGAATTATATGCCACAGCGCCGGGGGCATACAGCTAAAGTATTTTACGCACTTCCGCTGCCAGCGGCACGTCGCAGAAGGTCAGAGCGGCGATGCCAGTCGCCCTTCCAGCAGGGTCACCTTGTTCCACTCGACTTCCTTCAGGCAGGTGATCTTCGTCGCGGCGGATGGCGGCACTTAGATGCCGTCTTCCCTACTGCCGGATGCGGAAGTATTTACGCTGTGCGGTGCTGGGGGTGACGTAGGGGCTGGTGGCTCCGGGGAGGTCAGTCCATGTGGTGAGGTTGGTGGATTCCTGGAGGACGCCGCAGCCGCCGGTCCAGAGGACGGTGACGCTGGTGTTGTTCCGGGTGATGCTGATTTCGGGGACGGAGGGCGGATGGACTTCGGCAATGGTGACGCTGCCGGATCCTTCGATGAATGCCGGGAGTTCCGCGGCACTGTAGGTTCCGGCCGGTTGTTTGAAGCCATCGATGTAGAGGCTGTTCACATTCCGGCTGCCTGCATAGCTGAGTTTGAGCTTGCCGGGGCTGTTGATTTGGTGGCCGCTGTTGGGGCTGGGAGCGCCGGTGGCAGTGAATTCGAGGGTGCCGCTGGCGATCAATGTGGGGCCGCTGTAGTCATTCTGCGAAGTGGGCAGGCCGATGGTGCCGGCGCCGGTTTTGGTGAGTGCGACTATGCCGCCGCCGCCGGTGGGCCAGACGGTGTTGCTGATGTTGCCTGCGCCGACGGTGAGCACGGAGCAGGTGCCGGCGAGGTTGTTCGCGAAGATGCCGCCGCTGCCGCTGAGACCGCCAGTGACCTGGCGGGTGCCGTTGAAATCCATACGCAAGTTTCCAATGGCACCGTTGCAGATGATGGAGCCGTTAGGCGTGCTGCTGGTGGTGTCGCCGGTGACTGCGACGGCCCCCCACTTGCCGCGGCTGGTGAAGGAGAGTC
>JANNVM010000565.1:0-2766 GCA_031414455.1 Verrucomicrobiota bacterium | reverse complement strand
CTGTGTCTCGCCACCGACCCCATTGACCCCGATGTGATGAAACGCCGCCCGCGAGACCGCCTGGAGAGCATCACCAACCACAGCTTTCTCCGCACGATGTTCTTCACCGGACTGCTCACGGCGGGCGTTGCCTTCTGCGTTTACGTTTATGTTTTGAAAACGGGCACTGTGGAAACCGCGCGCACCTACGCCTTCACCGTCCTCGTGTTTGCCGAACTCCTGCGATCCTTCGGTGCCCGCAGCATGTCGAAGCCGGTCTGGCGCATTCCGCTTTTCACCAATCTCCATCTCCTCGCGGTCGTCGTCATTTCGTTCGCGCTCCAGGTGTGGAGCCAGCACAGCGCGGCTCTGGGCCGCTTCCTGAGAACTTCCTGCATGCCGCTCGCTGATTGCTTCCTGCTGCTCGCCCTGGGGGCCATTCCGCTGTTGGTTTTGGAACTGGTGAAGACCGTGAGGAATTCGCAGCGGCACAAACGACCGACGGCGGAACGGAAGTAGGGGTACACCCCATCGCCATGTTGTCCCGTGCTCCGCAGGATGAAGCATGAGCCTGAATAACGACCGCGCCAATGACCCCTTCTGCGGCATGTCCGTGGACAAAGCCACCGCCCTTCATGCGGAGCGCGCAGGCGAGACATTCTATTTTTGCAGCGACGAGTGCCGGCAGAAATTCCTCGCGTCTTTTGCCACCGCAGAACCCGCGGATACCGCAGGCTGCAACTGCGAATGACCTGCGAGGCCTCCCGGCAACCGGCGAAAGCTCATCCATTTGCGGAGTCAATCCGCAAAACAAAACACCCAACCGGCACAACAATACCACCATGAAAAATAAGTCCACCCTCTCCAGTAAAATCATTCTCAGCAGCGGAGCAGTCTGCGCGCTGATTTCAGGCGTCTGGCTGCTCAGCACAGCCCAGGCCGCAGAGGTAGTCTCCGCGCATGTGAAGCCCGCCCCGGAGATGTGCCACATGAACCCCATCAATACCCAGGCGCAGGCAGAAGCCCTCAAGCCCGGCAATTCCCTCGAGTAGTTTTCCTGCGGAGCCAGGGTCCCCTGCCATTTTCCCGGCAGTGCCCCCGGCTCGCGCTCAACTCCTGAAATTAATTTTATGCCCACGTTCTTAGACAACGAAGACAGTCTCTCCGATCCTGAAGCCCTGAGTGCTGAGGTGATGGAGGATGCCGCGACCCATGACGGTGAGAATCCCGCACCGGAGGTTTCCCGGTACACAGCGGGGATAACGGCATGGGATGAACCGCCTCATGTGGCCGGTCACCAGTCGTCGAAGTGGCCGGTGGAGAGTGAGGAAACCGAAGCGGAAAAGCTGGTGCGCGCCGACAACGAGGAGGCCGCCCGCGAACAGCGCGCCGCCACGGAGGTCATAGACGGTGATTATCCCACGGATTAGAGCACGCAGAGTTGGATATAGGCTCACCGAACTCACCGGCACCTCGACGACCTCCATGGAAGATGCGGTGACGAAGGCGATCAAGCACGCGCACAAAACCATCAGGAATCTGTCGCGGTTTCAGGTGATGGAGACGCTCGGCCCCATCGAGAAAGGGGTGTGCATCACTGGCAGGTGACTCTCGAGGTGGGCTGCCGGGTGGATGACTGAGCGCCGCCCGGGATGGCCCCTGCGAAAGGACGCATTCCGTGTGGGGTGAAGACCCCATAGCCGCAGCGGGCGGACGGTGCTTGCATATCGTCTATGAATAAACATATCGGATTGTGGATAGACCACCGGAAGGCTGTGATCGCCCTGTCCTCAGGGGCAGAGGAGGAAGTCAAAGTGATCCTGTCCCATGCGGACCGGCAGCCGGGGCGACAGGACGGGGTCCGCTCCGGGGAAAAGCATGAGGCGCTGCAGGTTCCCGCGGATGATGTGAAGGACCGGAAGTTCGCGCAGCAACTCAACATCTACTACGACGAAGTCATTGCCTGCGTGCATGAGGCGGAAACACTGATGATATTCGGACCCGGCGAGGCCAAGGGTGAGTTTCGCAAACGCCTTGAGAAAGAGAAACCCGGCGGGCGCACCGTCAAGGTGGAGACCGCCGACAAGATGACGGATCGTCAAATCGCGGCCAGGGTCCGTGAGTATTTCAAACCAGGCCATCCGGTCATGCTGCCGTGAGACTTGATTCCCGTTTGGGGTGAACACCCCATAACTGAACGGCAACAGGAAGCACACGAACAGGCAGAGCTTTGAATCCCCCCGAAATCTCCCCTTAACGAATCCAAATCCCCCCGATACTGTCACCATTATGAAACCAGCGACGCTCCTCATTCTCCCCGCAATCACCGCCCTCTCCCTAACTTCCTGTGTCGTTCCGGCCTTCTACGATGACCCAGGTGGCTACGGCTACGGAACCTACACGGCGCTTCCCGGGACTTACGTCGGAGATGCCTATTACTACGGCGACCGCTATTACTACGGCGGACGCTATGAAAGCGGCAGATACTACCATCAGGGCCGCCCCTACAGCAACAGATACTACCATAACGGACAATACTAGTACGGTGGCCGCCACGAACATCATGGCGGCGGTAGCGGTGGCGGTTCTCATGGCGGCGGAGGCGGCGGTTCTCATGGCGGCGGAGGCGGCGGTTCTCATGGCGGAGGCGGCGGGTATCCGGGCGGCGGAGGCGGTTCTCATGGTGGTGGCAGTGCCGGCGGGTATCCGGGCGGCGGCAGCGGCGGGGGAGGACCGCACAGCGGCAACAACCGCTATGATTCCGGCAGCCGCGGATCAGCCTGGCAG
>JANNVM010000564.1:0-1671 GCA_031414455.1 Verrucomicrobiota bacterium | reverse complement strand
CGGAGTAACGCGCTTCGTTTACGAAAACACCGCGGCCATGTCAGCCGTGATACCAGTCACGGGGTCGGTGACGAGGCCTTCTTCGAAAATCTTCCGCGTGCCGTCGGCATTGTAGATGATGATTTGACGCAGGGACGGATCCACGAGCCAGCAGGTCTTTACGCCATGCGCGAGGTAGGCGTGAACTTTTTTGATCATCTCTGCCGACGTTTGGCTGGGCGAGACGATTTCTACAGCAGTCACCGGTGGATCGGTGACGCGGATTTCATCATTCCAAAGTTCCATCTCCTGCCGGGGATGCACTGAGATGTCCGGGGTAACAGGATGACCGAGGCCGATGTCGAGGGTCATTTCCGATCCAGGGCGATAGTCGCGGCTCTGATGAATGGCGACGATCAGATTGGCCTGAATCCACGCGTGATTCTTGCTGGGCATAGGTTTTCCGCGTTCGATTTCGTAGTCACTCATCGCCTCGCGGGGCGCAGAGGGTGCTTCGAGGGTGGCAGTCATGACGGGAGAATAGCGGCGAACACGGCACGATGCAAGTTTCGCGCGGCGGGGGAATTACATGCGTGCCGGCGTCTGATACTTCGCTTCGCGGGCGGGAATGTATTTGGGATTGTAACGCTCACGGGGGCTGAAGAGGAAGCCGGGGGTGCGATTCACCGGTTCAAAGCGGGTCGCGGCGAAGAGCGGCAGCTCGCGGTCGCTGTTGGGATCATAACACATCTGTCCGGTGTAGCTGCCCCAAATGCGGTATTCGGTATTGTGATCGAACCCATGCGCCTGTCCGCCGCCGGCGGGATTCTCAGGCAGACGATCCGGCGTGCGGATACCGCGGTTCTCGTCAATGACCACGAGTTTGGCGTCATTCCAGAGCTGGCCTGGTCTGCGGACGTAACCCCAGTAGCGGACTTTGTTGGTGAAATAGCGCCGGCCGATATACCAGTCGCCGCGCGGTTCTGCGAGAATCGCAGCATTGCGCGCCTGCGACTGCGGGCTGTTGTCGGGCAGGTCGCTGCCACCGCCTCCACTGGTGGTTTCACAGGAAGGGAGAAGGGGGACGAATGCGAGAAGCAGGAGAAGCAGTCGGCGGGTCATGGCAAAGTGGGGTGTCAGGATTTCGGAAAGGACGGGCGCATCGTGCCGGGGGCGGCAGGGAAATCAATTGCCTGTTTCGCTGCACGCGGCCACCCTGGCGGAAGGTCCGCTTGATTTGACCGCCGTCAGGCGGCAGGGCACTCCCATGCGCCGCGCCCACCTTTTCCGCAGCCTTTTCGGAGGAATCGTCATGCTTGCCATCAGTGCCCATGCCCAGGACGGAAACAGTCCCGCGGAGAAACTCATGGCCCGCACCGAACCGCTGGTCATCGCGCACCGCGGCTATTGCGCCGTGGCTCCGGAGAATACGCTGCCGGCGTTCAAGCTCGCCAAAGAGACCGGTGCGGATATGGTGGAACTGGATTATTATCACACCAAAGACGGGCAGATGATCGTGATCCACGACACCACGCTCGACCGCACCACCGATGCCGTGGCAAAGTGGGGCGGCAGTAAGATTCCGGTGAAGAGCAAGAACCTGGAGGAACTCAAACCTCTCGATGCCGGAACATGGTTCGACCCAAAGTTCGCCGGAACTGCTCTGCCGACTCTGACAGAATCGCTCGACCT
>JANNVM010000563.1:0-1639 GCA_031414455.1 Verrucomicrobiota bacterium | reverse complement strand
CGCCATTTTCGAAGCGGCCTATGACGAACACGCGCGCCGGCTCGCAAAGCTCTATGCCACGGCGGGCGGGTGACAGGCACTGAACCGGCTCCGGTTTGTTAGCGCTAACCCGCAGTTTGAGAGCGACTTCGACGCAGGTCTTCCTATGGCCAGAAGCCATTCGACTGCTGTATGGAGAAGACGCGGGCGATCTGCTACCGCACCCGGTGCATCCGGTTCAGGAGTTCCGTGTGGGAAATAGTAAACCATCCGCACCAACTGTCGTTGATGCCGTAACTCACCAGCCAGCGTTTCTTTTTCTCCTGATAGACGGGTGTGACCAGTGAGTGATGTAGTCGGCGGCTGAAAAATTCTCAAATTTGCGCTTGTACTTTATGTTAGGTGGTTCCAGAGAGCCAGATGAACCTGGCATCCGCAGAGATCTCCACCCGCAGCGACGGCACCCAAGTCATGACGTTGAGCATCCCGCTGCCAAAGGTCATTCCCAGTGCCCTCGCATTTGAGCAGCAGGTTCATCGCGTTCTCAACGAATGCGGTCTCGCGTTGATGGCACATGGCCTCGCGAGCTTTGACACCGAGGGCGAAGACATCCGGACCGGGGGACGAGTCTATACCTCCAAAGGCCGCTCCACGGAGACCTATCAGACCGGTTTCGGGCCGCAGACCGTCCCCCGTCATATTTATCAGCACAACGGCGGAGGCAAAACATGGTGCCCTCTGGAGGACCGTGCCCGCATCATTGGCCTGGCCACGCCCCATTTTGCCCAACTGGTATCCGGTGCCCTCGCAGAACTCAACGGGCGGGAGACCCTGCGCCTCTTTGCCGAACATCATCAGCGTGAAATCTCGCTGGGCTTCATCCAGCAGCTGACAGCCGAGACCGCCAGGCTGGCGCTGGCCAAAGAAAAGAAATGGTCCTGCGAACTGGCGACCCCGCCCGCCGAAGCCGGCTG
Source organism: Verrucomicrobiota bacterium (assembly GCA_031414455.1). GTDB lineage: Bacteria > Verrucomicrobiota > Verrucomicrobiia > Verrucomicrobiales > V1-33 > V1-33. Next base: position 686 of record JANNVM010000563.1, on the reverse strand, counting down.
GATCGTCATGGGGACCGACGGGACCTGCAGCCCGATGTGCGAGGGAGGCTGGAAGCAAGTGATGGTGGGCACCATCACGCTCTGCGACAAAGCCGGAGAACCGCTGGAAACGATTTACATCGCCAATGCCCCTGAAGACGGTAAAGCCACCTTTTATGAGCGGATGGAACGGGAAGTGACGGCTGTTAAAACCCGTTATCCGGGAGGGCGATGGTCGGGCATCAGTGACGGAGCGCGCGATCTGCGGACGTTTTTGGAGAAACACACGGAGGTGCTGGTGCTCGACTTCTTCCACGTCAGCGAATATGTACATGCGGCCGCGTCGGCTTGCTATGGGGCCACGGAAAAAGCGGAGAGTTGGACGGCCGATGCGCTGCATACGCTCAAAAACGAAGCCGGCGGAGCGCGTCTGGTAATCGACGAACTCCAGGAGTGGCTCAGTGGATCAGAGGGACCGCGGCTGACGAAACTAGCGAGGGCCACCATTGAGCGGGCAGTGGCGTACATGGAGGCGAACGAGGACCGGATGGACTATCCCGCGGCCTTGGCGGCAGGGTATATGATTGGAAGCGGCGTGACGGAGGCAGCCTGCAAAACAGTGGTCAAAGCGCGGCTGTGCGGAAGCGGCATGCGCTGGCACGCGGAAAGCATGCAACAGATCCTGTGCCTGCGTGCACTGCGCCGGA
>JANNVM010000562.1:0-9245 GCA_031414455.1 Verrucomicrobiota bacterium | reverse complement strand
GGCAGTTCAAGTTCAACCTTCCGCCCGCCGGCCAGTCCATCTTCGCGGCCAGCACCAAAACCTCGCCGGTTTTCGAACTGACCGAAGGCACGCGGCTTCAGTTCAAGGCGGACCTTGTGGGCACCAACGGAAACGATGCCTTCGCCGTGATGGGGTTTGTGCCCACGGCGGCCCAGGTGAGCGAACTCGCTGGTTACTCTCTCGCTAAATCCGCCTCGGACATTCTTCTCACCAAGGGCATCAACAAGTATTTCTATGATGACAGTCCCGACATCCCGGTGAAGAACACCAACGTGACGATGGTGCTCACGCTCACCATGAAGGACGGCAGCGTGGTCATAAACGGCAAAATCCTCGACAGGGACAACAACGACGCCGTAATCTTCGATTACACCACCGTGGATACTCCCGCGGCGGACGTTTTGGCCGGCGGCACCGACAGCCCGGAGGCTCCGTACTATGGCAGCGGAAATTTTGTGCTCATTGGCTACGAGGACGATGGCACCACCCAGGCCAGCTACGAAATCACGTTCGACAACGCGATCGCCTGCCGCGCGCCCCTGGCCGGCAATGCCACTCCGGTGATCACCGGCATCCAGCCCGAGGCCTATCGCAATTTCCTTCCTGCCTCCACGGTGGTCAGCTTTGTCGCCTCCGACGACAAGCCGCTGCCGGACGCCGGCCTCTCGATCTCGCTCAACGGCGTGGTTTACACGACCGCCAACGGCCTCGTGCTCACGGGCCCGGCGAATCAGCGAACGGTTTCCGTTGGCGGGCTCAAAGCCAATATCCACTACACCGCCATCCTGCGCGCGACGGATGCCGACAACGCCGTCCGGACAGAGACCATTCCATTCGATACCTTCGCCGCGAACAGCCTCGTGATTGAGGTGGAGGACTTCAACTTCGAAAGCGGCGACTTCTGGGATAGTCCGATTGTCGTGCCGGAAGGCAGCAGCGGCATTGCCAATGCCTATTCCGGCCGCTTCGGGTCCAATGCCATCGACTACAACGAAACCCGCGGAGACTTCCGCGATGTGCCTTATCGCCCCGCCGATCCTGTGCGGATGGCCCACTCTTTGGATTTCCAGCGCGCCAAATTTGCCGATGCGGGGGGAATCCCGTCCCTCGTTTACGACTACGACGTGGGCGATTTCGTGGCTGATGAATGGACCAACTACACCCGCACATTCCCCGCCGGCACCTATGATATTTTCCTCCGTCAGTCGATCGGGAACTTGCCTGCCTACGAGTGCGTTCTGGAAAAGGTGACCGGAGACCGGACCCAGCAGGACCAGTCCACCGCGCCGCTGGGAACCTTTCGCGGAACGCAGTCAGGATTCCGCTACGGAAACACCGCGCTGACCGATGCCGCCGGACTGAGCAGAGTGCCGGTTAGGCTCTCTGGCGTGGAAACGCTGCGGCTGCGCCAGACTGGAACCATTCCGGGAGACGCCTCCGTCCTCCAGAACTACCTCATTCTGATTCCCCGCCCTGACGAATCTGATTTCCGCATCACCTCGATTTCATGGGATCAGGCGCTGCGCCGCGCGACCTTCACCTGGCCCTCGGAAACGGGCCGCACCTACAAAGTCGAAGCCTCGCCGGACCTAGCCGCATGGACCACCCTCGCTGCCGCCTACCTCAGTCAGGGCGCAGCCACTTCTTACACCGATACCCCTCCCGGCGGGCTCCTCCGGCGATACTACCGCGTCACACGCTAACCCGCAGAGGCGGCCCCATGTGATACAGCGGCTGGCGGGACTCCAACCGTGCAGGGAAAATGCGCGGGCAATCCCCGCCTCATCCTGACCGGTTGCTTTTTCCTCACCGCCTCACGGCAGCACCCGGATAACCACCGGCTTCGACGCCTGCCCGCCATCCGCGGTCGCGCGCAGATGAAACAGCCGCGATCCTGGCGGCGCGATTTTCGACGCCGTGATGAAGAAGTCCCGCTCCGTTTGCCCCTCCACAATGAGCAGCCCGCTGAGTCCGATGTTATCCACGTAAAGCCCGTGCGGCAGATTGCGCCCGGAGTCATCGCCCCCAAGTTCAATGCGTCCGGTGAAATTGTGGCGCACGGCTTTCACATTGGCGCTAATGGTCTGGCCAGGACGAATACTGAATTCGAGCGGCTGACCCGGCGATTCCTTTACAAACGAACGGTCGGCTCCTGGCAATATCTCCACCGTCACCTGCGGCGCAGCGGCCAGTTGAATATCTCCAAGTGCGCCAAGTTCATGCGATACTTCCTTCTCCCCGATCTTTGCCGTCGCCGTGATTTTCACCGCCTTGTCCGCCGCTTCATCCGGCGCCGCCGCGCCGGCTGCCGCATACAGCACTCCAATTGCCGACGCCTGCCCGGCCTCGATTTCAACCGGCGTGCTCGCCGTGAAGCCAGGCGGCAAACCGGCAATATCCACGCGCACCGGCCCTTCGAATCCCTCGTAACGCTCGACACTGAAGGTGATTTCACGTCCGCTGCCAGGACTAACTTTTGGTGCCGTTCCGCCGACGGACACTTTGAAATCCGGTCGCTGCTCCCGCGCCGTCAGCGTGTAGCGGAAATCGATCCCGCCAAACCCGCGAACATCGGTGAGACGAATCAGATAGACGCCCTCCGCCGGCGCGGTGAAGAGCAACTGCGAGTCGGCACCGAGACGGCGCGCGGAGTCATCATCGTTCTCATAGTTCACCCGGAACACAGGCAGCCCATTCGACGCCGGCTGCGCGCCGGGCGGCAGCGGTGTCACCACATAGGCCGGCGCGCCCAGGGCATGAACCAGCGCCGGGGTTCCAAACTGCGTGTGCCGTTTTCCGCTGCCGGGATAAACCTTGAACCCGGAGTCCGGTCCGCGCGGGTACAGCCAGAGCTTCACCACTTCTCCGTCCGCATAGAGATATTCGTTGAGTTCCATCTCCGCCCAGTTGTGCAGCCGAAAATCATCGGAAGTGTCAGAGTCCTTGCCGCGAAACGTGAACCACGAATCCCGCGTCGCCTGCAAAACGGCTTGTTCCACCGGCCGCCCGTCCGCGTGCAGCACTTCCAGCCGGGAATCGAGAGGCGACTTCGACCGCGCCGCATTCACCTCCAGTGTCAGCGCTTCACCCGCCAGCGCGTGAAAGCAGAAGAAATCCACATCGCCCGCGGCACTGACGGTGCCCTTTATCTCAGCAGGCAGCGTCACCGGCATCGCTGTGACGGCGTCGTTGTTGGGCTCAGTTTCCGTGTGTTGGTTCAGAGGAGACGTAAGTCTTACATAATTCGCATGGGGCTTCTCCGCCCCATGCGCGGGCTGCGCCGCCGACTTCACCTCCGCAACCGCTCCCCGCGATCCATCCATGAGCGCTGCAAAAAACCCGTCCCCGCCCGGCGCGCCGAGCAGCACCGCTGCCACATCCGCCTGCGGTTCATAAGCCTGCTCCAGCACCAGGTCCGGAACGCTCCACAGTTTCAGCGACCGGTCATCGCCTGCCGACAGCAGATGTTTCCCGTCCGCACTCAGCGCAATGCCCGCAACCGCCGCCTCGTGGGCAAACCGGGAATGCACCGGCGGATTCAGCGCCGGCGAGTCCTTGCTGACGAACCGCCACAGATGAATCCGCTTATCCTTCCCCGCCGCGATGAGGTGTTCCCCGTCCTTCGTGAACAGCACCGCAGCCATTTCGCCCTGCGGCTGACTTAGAGTGTCAAGCCTAACGCCATCCGCGGCACGCCACAGTTTCACTGTCTCGTCCGCACTCGCCGACGCCAGCACCCTGCCGTCCGGATGCCACGCAAGATCGAACACCGCCCCCTTGTGAACATCCATCGTCCGCAGCAGCACACCGTCCGCCACATTCCACAGTTTAATCACGCGATCATAGCCCGCTGTCGCCAGCATTTTGCCATCCGGCGAAATCTCCGCATCATAGAGCACATCCGCGTGCCCGCCAAACTCGCGCACCACTACGCCTGTCCCCGCATCACGCAGTTGCGCCAACCCATGCAGGCCCGTGATGCCGCCCGCAATGATCACCTGCGATCCATCGTTCGTGAAATGCACTGCGTTCACCTTCCCGGGCAGTCCGGTGATAGTAGCCGTCACCGCATCCGTCGCCGCGCCGCGAATCTCCACCACACCCGACCGCGCCAGGGCCAGCCACTTGCCGTCTGCTGAATACGCAGCCGCCGTCACCGGTTTCTCCTGCGCCGCCGATGCCACTTTCGGCACCGTCATCGTTTTCAAAATGGAAACGTCCACCGCAGGCCCCGGCGCGCCTGCCGCCACCCACTTCCGCAGCAGCGCCTTCTCCCCGTCAGGCAACTGCGGCTCGTCTTTGGGCGGCATCTTCGGCTTCTCTTTGCCCTCGATCGATCGAATAAAGAACGAGCCGTTGGCATCGCCGGGCTTCACCGCCTCCGCGTGATCCTCTCCACCCTTCCTCAACTGAGCAAACGTCTCCACTGACAGCTTCCCCTCCAGGTCCTTGTCATTGTGACATCCCGCACAGTAACTGCGCAGGATGGGAGCGATGTCGCGCTCGTAGGACAGTGCGGCGTCCTGCGCAGGGGAAACGACGGGCAAAAGCAGGAGTAGTGTCAGTATGCGCATAGGGTGAAAAATTCGGGTGAAAGTCGGAAAGCATGAGGAATAGTGGTGGCCATGAGTGCAGCACAGATCATTGAAGAACTGCCGCGGCTGAGTGCGGCAGACCTCAACGTTATAGAGCGCCGGCTGCAAAAACTAAAGGCTCCCTCCAAGCCACCGCAGTTCCTCGCGGACAAAAAAGCCTGGGCCAGAGAACTGGATGAGCTTGCGGAAACATCGCGGCGCCTCTCAACGGGAAAGAAGGGTTCGAGCATCGAAAAGATTATCAACGACATCCGTGACGGAAGATGAGTTACTGGGACTCCTCCGCCCTCGCGAAGCTGTTTATCATGGAAACAGACAGCGACGCTTATCGGGTCCGGGCGGCGGCTGGTTTCCCGCTGCTGTCGGCTCGCCTTGCGAGGTACGAACTGGCCACAACATTTCGACGGAAGGAAGCAGAGGGGCTGCTCCAGCCTGGTGGCGCAAAAGTGCTGAGGCAAAGGTTTGACCGGTTTGTCGCCCGGGGGCGGATTATCCTCCAGCCTGACGTGCCTTCGCTGAGAGCTAAGTTTGATCAGGTTCTCGAAGATTGCCTCTCCACCACACCGCCGGTTTTCGTCCGCACCAACGACGCCCTGCACATCGCCACCGCGCTCGCTGCCGGCGAGACGGACTTCGTCAGCGCCGACATCCGGCAGAAAAAAGCGGCGGAGACCTGCGGGCTGACGGTGCATCCGTGAGTTTCTCCTATCGAAGGGAATCATCATGAGGCGTAACTGGCTCAGTGCTGAAACAAAAACTCCCGGCTCGTCAGCAGGGACCAGTAGAGATCCTCCACCGCCTGACGTTTCTCCTCCGGTTTTGCGCCGTTGAGCAGTTCTTCGAATTTCTTCCGCTGTTCCTCCGACGGCAGGCGACTGAGGCACAGTTGATAGGCCTCATCGATGATCGCGGCAGGTTTGGGCTCGGTGGCCAGCAGTTGCGTGATGCGCCCGCCCTTCGCGGCAAGTTTGTCGTTCACCGTCGCTCCGTTCGCGAGGTGCAGCACCTGCACCAGGCTCGGCTGATTGGACCGCTCGCACTCACAGGTAATCTCCCGGGAGTTTCGGCCGAAGGTCTTCAGAAAGTAGTTCTTCACCGCCGAATCCTTGAGTTGCAACGCGCGAGTCTCGGGAGTGTAGGCCTTGGTCGCTTCGGTGGAGCCGTCATTCAGCGCGATCTCCGTGAATGAATCACGCACGCCGGTCACGTCGGCGATCGCGTCGCTGAGCACTTCCGCCATGAGCCGGCGCGGGTAGAAACGTGAGTAATAGCGGCGGTCGTCTTTGTTTTCCGTCAGCGGCTCGCTGCTGCGGCGGTAGGTGTGCGAGGTCAGAATCAGGCGCATGAGCGACTTCAAATCATAGCGCTGCTTCACCAGGTAATCCGCCAGCGCCATGAGAAGCCTCTCATTGCTCGCAGGATTGGAAACCCGCAGGTCGTCCACGGATTCCACAATGCCTGTGCCCATGAAGTTCGCCCACACCCGATTGGCGACGGCGCGGGTGAAGTAGGGATTCTGCGGCGCGGTGAGCCACTGCGCGAGGGCATCGCGGCGGTCGTGCGGATCGTCCATTTTCAGCGCCGGTGCGTCGAGCGGGGCAGGCGGCTGCGGCTCGCCGGTGCGCGGCTGAATGAGTTCGCCGCGGGTTTCCACATAGAGCGTCCGCACCCCGTCGCCGCTGCGCGGATCGCCGCCCCAGCCTTTGGCCCGCACGCGGCTGAAGAGATTGGCGAAAGCGTAGTACTGATCGTTGGTCCACTTCTCCAGCGGATGATTGTGGCACTTCGCGCAGCCGATGGAGAGCGATAAAAATGCCTGGCTGACATTCTCCGCCATCGTTTCCGGATCCTGATGCACAGCGAAGAAGTTCGTCGCGCCGTTTTCCGTGGATGATCCCCGCGACGTGACGACTTCGCGCACGAATTGATCCCACGGCATGTTTACCGCCACGCGGTCGCGAATCCACTGATGATACGCCGCCAGCGCGTCGGGCCGGAGCTTGGAGCCGGTGAGCAGCAAGAGATCGCCCCATTTATAAGTCCAGTAGTCCACGAACTCCGGCCTCGCGAGCAGCAGGTCCGCCAGCCGCTCGTATTTGCCCGGCGAGGAGTCCGCGACAAACGCCCTGGCCTCCTCGGGTGCCGGGAGGCGGCCTATTGCATCCAAATATGCGCGCCGCACGAATGTCGCATCGCCCGCCGCCGGCGAGGGCTTGAGGTGCAGCTTCTGCAATTGCTCCAGCACCAGTTCGTCAATGAACGAAGCCCGCGGGGCGCCGGCATAGACTTCCTCCGGTACCTGATAGGGAAACGGCGACACGATCCGCGCGACGACGATCTGCGAGGAAAACCACGCCGTCACCGCACCCTGCCCGTGCCCAATGACACTCACCTTTCCGCCCGCATCCACCGTTGCCACCGTCTCGTCGGCAGACGTAAACTTCACCCGGGGCGTCACATCGCGTTCCGTCCCATCCGAATATTTCGCCTTCACAAGAATCTGCTGCGCAGCACCCGGCGACAGCACTGACTCCCCCGGCGACACCGTGAGCGCCGTCAGCGTCGCATCATTTGCCTGCGGCGGCGGACAGCCCGCCGTAATCCATTCTCCGATGATTCGATACTCCTCCGAATTCACCTCCAGCCGTTTCCCTCCCTTGTGCCGCAGCGCCGTCGTTGGTTTTGTCAGGAGCAGACTGCTCCCGGGGTCCGACAGCTCGACCCGCCGTCCGCGGGACTCCCGCGTGATGCTCAGCCAGTCCGCATCCGGGTTATAGCCAAACAGCGACAGCCGGAACCCGCCCTTCCCCGCCAGCGCCCCGTGACACCCGCCGGTGTTGCAGCCGGCTTTAGAAAGTATGGGAAGCACATCATTGCGAAAGGAGGGCGTGGCCCCGGCTTCAGCCGGGACGGCTGCCAGCAGGAAGAGAAGGGTGATACGATGCCGATTCACAGTGTTTAGCGGGTTCCTCGAAGTCTATAGACTACCTGCTTCGATCTGTTCGAGATAGATAAATTCGGGAGATTTAACGCCGGCTTCCGCTCTGATCCTGACGAGTTCCGGTGACTCGAAAAAGCACCTGGCACCATCCAGTGAAGTCCACGCCGAGAAGTGAACGATTCTATTGGAGTCGTGTTGAAACTTCAGGACCTGATATGACCGTTCCCCGGCATCCCTTCGTAGGGCCGCCGCGCCGTCGAAGACCTTTTTCCATGCGGGATAGTCCGCAACTTCATGGATGATCAAAACGTGGGGCATAACCGGTCTGCTTGAGGAGAGGAGAATTACTTTCCCGAAACTTTCGCCATGACTTCCGCCAGCGTCACTTCGGCGCCGCTGCGGCGTTTGCTCTCATCGGCAGCCTCCATGAGCGCATAGATTTCCAGCGTCTCCGCTTCGGCCACCGGCGATTTGCCGCTGTGGAAAAACGCGGCAATTTCCTTCACCAGCGGCTCGTAGCCATCGAACTGCCCCGCGGCTCCCTCACCTTTTTCGCCGGTGACCTTTGCGCTGTAGCCCTGCCCCTCGCGGAAAACTCCCGTGCGGCCGTCCTTCCAGGTCACCGTCACTTCGATTTTCCCGTCGGCCGTCGTGCCACGCTTCACCTTATCCGCGCCAGGGCCCATCAGCGTGACGAGCGATTCCACACCGTGAATGCCGTACCAAAACAAGTCAGGATGGGTCACCTCCAGATGCGCCGGGCTGACCGTCTCCGCATGCTGCACCTTGCCCAGCGACCCGTTCCGCACTTCCTGGGTCGCTTTGGCAAACCGCAGCCCCGATGACGAAAACACCGGCACACCCGCCGCTTTCGCCTCTTTGAAAATGGCGACGGCATCCGACAGCGAAGCGGCGATCGGCTTATCAATGAAGACCGGCTTCTTCGCCTTCAGGCACGCGCGAAACTGTGCCAAATGAACCCGCCCGTCATTCGTCTCAAGGAGCACGGCATCCACTTTCGTCAGGAGCACCTCAATCGAATTCACGATCTCAATGCCCATCTCCTTCATCTTCGCCGTGTATTCCGGCACCCGGGAGACGCTGGCGACAATGTCAGGGCTTCCCTGCGGATAGGCCGCCACCACTTTGCATCCATACTCCGGCCCGGCGGGCTTCGGCGTGTTCAGGATTTCGGTAAAGGCGATGGCGTGTGAAGTATCCAGTCCGATGACCCCCACGCGCAGCGGTTCCGCCGCACAGGCGGCACCGGAAACGATGGTGAGGCAAATCGGAGCGAGGAGGGAGAACAGGCGGCGGGCGGATTTCATGGCACTTATGTTCTCGCAGCGGAAGCCGTCTGTCTTTCACAAAGATGCGGCGAATTGACGGCAACATTCAACGGCCCCCGGACATTGACATCGCGGCTATCGAAGTCAGCATCGCGCCATGCCCGACTCAATCCCTTCCCCTCGAACCCCCCGGCGCTGGATGCGTTGGGCGTTGATTGTGTTCGCAGTGCTGGGCCTCGCGATCTTCCTGCTTTTCCGCGATGAGAATCTGAAACCGGCGGACGATTTGATGCCGCAGCGCCCGGTTATCGCATGGGATGACAACAATGGCTGGAAGAAAATGCTGGAGTGGGGAGAACGACTTCAGGCCCCCGATAAAGAAGCGCAGCGACTGGTTTC
>JANNVM010000561.1:0-4264 GCA_031414455.1 Verrucomicrobiota bacterium | reverse complement strand
GGTGTTCGCGGGACCGGCACTGCTCCAGACGGGTTCCCACGAGGCGGGCTGGAGACTCGCGGAGAACTCCACGGTATAGACCAGGTCCAGGGCGGCCTGGCGGGGGAATGTCAGGGTGAGGCGGCCATCGGGGGTCAGGCCTGGAACAAGATTGGGGACGGACAGCAGCAGGCGCGGTGAGGAACCGAAGGCGTATTCGAGGAGGTTGCTGCTGCCGTCGCCATCGCTGTCGGCGCTATCGGCACGGTCATTGTCCGCCGTGGTGCTGCCCCAGTGACTGAAGCGCCATTGCTCGACGGGTGTGACGGGCGGGGGATCGGCAGGCAACCGGAAGCGCAGCGGTTCGGAATCGGCGAAGCCGACGAGATTACCGGCCGCGACCTTCACATCGTATTCCGCTTCCGGGAACAGATCTGTGAGGGTGTAGGCGCTGGTGTCGGGCGGAAGGCTGTGGGGCAGCAGGGAAAAAGGACCGCCGGCGGAGGCAAGACGCACACGATAATGCTCTTCGGCGGGAGAGTGGTCCCTCCAATAGAGCTGGCCGCTGGTGGCGGTTAGGGGCAGAACGGAGAGTCCGGTGGGAGGAACAGGTGCGGGCGGGCCGCCTTTGAGAATGGTGAAGTAGTCGTCAATGTCCGCCGCTTCCTTTGGATCCCATGTTTCGCGCAGGAAGCGCACATCCATGCGGTCGCCGGTGACGTCGATGATGAGCGAGCCCAGTTTAGCGAGCGAACGATAGTGAGCGGGGTGATCGAGAGTGCCGCCTCCCTGCTGTCCTGATGAACCAGCCACGACGTAAACGGTGCCGCTGTGCGGAGCATCGGCGGCGGACTTCACATAAACACCGGTGCCGTCCGCGCGGCCGTCGCCGGCATTGATTTTGAAAATGTCGTCGAATGAATCGGAGGTGCCGTAGTGTCCATTGAGCAAAAAGGAGCGCTCATAGACATGACTGTGACCGCAGAGGACGAGATCCACACCGTGCTGCTCAAGAACCGGCAGGATGTTCTCGCGCATCTCGACCAGATTGGTCTCGAAATCCGAGTCGTGCGTGCCTTTGGTGTAAGGAGGACTGTGCCAGCAAACGACGGTCCATGGCAGGAGGTTGGCGGAGAGATCGGCCTGGAGCCACTGCGCCATCGTGCCATCGGCGGTTCGTTCACTGGTTTCAGAGTCGAGGGCGATGAAGTGGATGTTGCCGAAGTCCCATGAGTAGTAACGCTCAGTGCCCGAAGCGACGCCGCCGCACTCTCCGGCGGCGGGAAAATCGAAAATGTTATCCCATGCGAAGCGGCCATCGTTGATGACGCCGTAGGTTTCGTGATTTCCGATGCACGACCAGAGCGGCACCTGCTCCAGCCACGGATGATAGGTATCGAAGACCGCGCCCTGGTATTCCTCGTCATTTCCCGTGCCGTAGGCGTTGTCACCGAGCAACAGCCACATGCCGGCGGGGCGGTTTCGATGGTGAGGGACGAAGGCGTCGCGCACGGCGAGTTGCTCCGGAATTTGCGTACCGGCGTCCCCGAGCACCCAGATGCGGTGAGGTCCTGCGGAACCGGCGGGTGGCGGCGTGGTGAAGAAATATGATGGACCGCCGGCAAGTTCCACGCCGGCGGCTTCCACGCTGTAGTGGTACTTCGTGCCGGGTGCGAGGCCGGTGAGCCTGACAGAATGGTCTGTGCGGGCACCGGCGGTTTCCTGGACGAAACCAGTGAGGGCATGGGCGCTGGTGCCGTAACGCACCCGGCCGGTGGCGGGCAGGCTGGTGCGCCAGCAGACCGTCATCGCAGACGGTGCGGCCTTTTGCAGATAGGGACCACGCACGATGGCAGGAGGCGGTGGCGGTTCCACGCCTTTGATGAGCGTGAACCAGTCGGCAAACACCGGTGCCGCCCCGGGCACCTCTGTATCGCGGAGGAACTTTACATCCATGCGCGTGCCGTTCACGTCCACAACCACCGAGCCGAGCAGCCGCAGGCTGGTAAAGTGCGCCGGGTGGTCAAGGTTGCCGCCGCCGAGCTGGCCGGAGGAACCGGCAACGACATACACGGCACCCTGGTGGGGCACCATGCCTGCGCCCGCTTTGTAGTAAGGGCCATCGCTATCCTCCCGTCCGCTGCCCGGGCCCTTCTTGTGGGAACCGTTGAGCGTGGGCGAAAGGCCGTAGTGACCGTTGAGCAGAAAGCTGCGCTCGTAGGCGTGACTGTGACCGCAGAGGATGAGATCCACACCGTGGCTCTCCAGAATGGGCAGGATGCTGCCGCGGATTTCAACGAGATCCCCTTCCACATCCGAATTGTGAGAGCCTTTCGTGTATGGCGGATGATGCCAGAAGGCGATCACCCACGGCTGCACATTGGCTTCGAGATCCGCGGTGAGCCATTGGGACATCGGACCGTCCGGGGCACGGCTTGCGGTCATACTGTCGAGTGAGATGAAATGGATCCGTCCGAAATTCCATGAGTAGTAGCGCTCGGTCCCGGACGCCACGCCGCCACATTCCCCGGCAGTCGGGAAATTGAAGATGTTCTCGTAGGCATACCGGCCACTGGCATCGGTGCCGGCGTAGGTTTCGTGATTGCCAAGGCACGACCATAGCGGCAGGGTCTTTAGGTAGTCCGGGTACATGTTGAAGACGGCACCCTGATACTGCTCATCGGTTCCGATGCCGTAGGCGTTGTCGCCGAGCATGAGCCAGAAATCGGCGCGGCGCTGGGCATGCACCGGGGCGAACGCGTCACGCACACGCTGCTGGTAACTGGACTGAGTGCCGGCGTCGCCGAGCACCCAAAAGCGCACGGAGTCCGCCGCGCCGTCCGCCGGTGGTGTGTAGAAATGAAAACCCGCCCCCGCGGCGAGTCCGGTGGCGTCCGTTTCCACGGCGTAGTAATAATGAGTGGCTGGCGTGAGGCCCGTTAGGCGCACCGCGTGGTCGGTGGCGGGCCCGGCCCCGTTAAATGTGAGGGTGAGTGCATCCTCCGCCGTGCCGCAGCGCACCCGCCCGGTGCCGGCGATGTCAGTGCGCCAGCAAACGGTGAGCGCTGTGGGGTTCGCCATTTGCAGATAGGGGCCGCGCAGCAACACGGGATCCGCGGCTCGCAGCACCTGCGGGAGCAGGAAAATGCAAAATGCAAAATGCAAAATGAAGGATCGAACTTTCATTGGGGTGGGGAGAGGAATTTTGTGGCCTTCGTTTCAAGGTCGGCACACGCTTTGGTGCTGCGAATGTGCGCCGGGAGGCGGGCGATGGCCGCCTGAGCGGCGCGGGCGGCGGCTTGTGCGCCTTGCTTGTCGCCGGTCGCCGCGAGGAGTTCGGCTTTCCGCAGGCAAAGCGATTCCGGTCGCGGTGCTTTGGCGATCATGGCATCCATGCGCTGCAAGGCGGCAGCGTTTCGTCCGAGTTTGATCTCCAGCCGCAGCGCCTCCTCCTGAAAAACCGGCAGTGGATGTTTTGTCAGGAAATCATTGAGCCATGTCAGCGCCGCCGCGGCGCCGGTGGATTCTGTGAGGCGCAGGCGCATGGCCACGGCATCCGGAGCGGGATGTTCCGCGGCGGCGATCAGCACATCCAGTTCGCGCAGCGCGGCGGCGGGTTCCTTGAAATCCGCCAGAGTCTGCGCGTAATCGAAGCGCACCTGCGCGTGCTGCGGATGTTTTTTCAGAAACGCCTCCTGCTGCACACGGGCCTCCGCGGGTTTACCACTGCGCCGGAGAATGTTGCCCCGCAGAGCCGTCGGCAGATCGTTCTCCGGTTCCAGGGCACTCACTTTTGCCAGATCTTCGAGCGCCTCCGCGAAGTGATTGAACTGCGCATAGAGCGACGCCCGCTCGAAATACAGTGCCGCCTTTTCGGGCTTCGCTTCGAGTTCCTTCGAGACTGCCGCGATGCTCTCATGGACATCGCCGTGACCATACAACGCAGGAACCGGCAGCCACAGGGCCGTCGCCGCGAGTACGAAATGCAAAGAGGATGGCGCAAAGAAGAATCGCCGCATGACCGGCATCGTAGCGGGATTGGCCCCGGCAACGCAAGCACAGACCGCATCATCAGCTCGCGATAAAGTACACTCCGTCGGAAGGGATACGGCGTGCGAGGGGATGACTCACGCCGTTCGGGTGGGGGGATTAGACGACTGCCCGGGCGCTGGAAACAGGGGCGCTGGTGCTGGAAGCGCGCGACCGGCGAAGCCCTTCAGACTGCACCTGAAACTCACGCATTTCCACACACGCCTGGAGAAACGCGAGGGTGGACTCGGCGCCA
>JANNVM010000560.1:0-3879 GCA_031414455.1 Verrucomicrobiota bacterium | reverse complement strand
CGTGGAGAGCCGGGTGTTGCCGCGCACGCTGTCAGGAATGTCCTGACCCGCCAGCTTTTGCAGCATCGGCTTGGGATCAAAAAGATCGAGGTGGGAGGGAGCGCCGCCCTGCCACATGCAGATGACCCGCTTCGCCTTTGGGGCAAAGTGCGGAAGACCCGGCAGTCCTGCCAGTCCACTGGAAGCCGCCGCGATGGCATCCTCCTGCATCAGAGAAGCCAGCGCCACCCCGCCAAGTCCGGCGGCAGTCCTGCCAAAAAACTGGCGGCGGGTGACGCGCTGTTGATTGAGTTCGAGAGGATTCATGTCACTGACGTGTTAGGGATTCATCAAGGTTGAACAGGGCGAGGCAGACGGCGCTCATGGCGGCGTGATCGGCGGAAGGAAGGGAGGCATCGCGCGGGGCGACGCCCGTCGCGAGGAGTTCGCCGGCGGCTTTGGCGTCGGCAGAGTAGATGGCGTGCTGCTTTTCAAACGCCCGGCTCAGCAGCGCGAGGTCGCCGGCGGCGGGTGCGCGGGCGAGAATGCGGCGAAAGGCGAAGGTGATTTGCGCGGAGCGGTCAGGGGAAGACTTTAAAGCATTCTCTGCGAGGACGCGGGCAGCTTCGGTCCAGGTGGGGTCGTTCAGCGTTGTCAGGGCGTGGAGCGGCGTGGAAGTGACGCCGGCGCGGACTTTGCATGCCTGCCGCACGGAGACGTCGAACATGTTCACCGGCCCGACGGTGCGGCGCCAGAACGTGTAGAGGCTGCGGCGATAAAGATCGGGGCCGCTGCCCGCGGGATAGGTGAAGTCGCGCTCTTTGGTGATGGCCAGCGTTTCCCAAACGTCGTCGGGTTGATAGGGATAGACGGGCTTGCCGCCCATTTTGGCATTGAGCAGTCCGCTGGTGGCGAGGGCGATGTCGCGCAGGACGAGCGACGGCATACGAATGCGCGAGGCGCGCGCGATGAGACGGTTTTCGGGATCGCGCTGCAGCAGTTCGCGGCTGACGCGACTGCTCTGGCGGTAGGCGCGGCTCAGCAGAATGAGGCGGACCATGTGTTTTTGACTCCAGCCCTTTTCGCGGAACTCGACAGCCAGCCAGTCTAGCAGCGGGCCGTGCCCGGGAACTTCGCTTTGCACTCCGAGGTCTTCGGAAGTCTTCACGAGGCCGGTGCCGAAGAAGTATTGCCAGAGGCGGTTCACCTGAACGCGGGCGGTCAGCGGATGGTCCGGGAGGAAGAGCCACCGGGCAAAGCCGAGGCGGTTCTTCGGTGCGTCGGCGGGCATGGGCGGAAGGAACGCAGGCGAGCCGGCGCTGACGTCTTCGCGCGGGGTCAGGTAGTTGCCGCGGTCGAGGATCTTCGTCTGCCGCGGCTGTTTGTCGGACATGACCATGACCCGCGGCAGGTTTTGCTTGAAGTCGTTCAGCGCCTTCTCCGCCGATTTGACCTTTTCACGCGCCGCGGCGAGCGCGGAGGGCGCGAGATTTTTGGAAACGTAGTCGCGCAGTTTGCCGGCTTCGTCTTTTGAGCGGTCCGGCTTCTTCACGATGGCGGCAATCTCATCGGGCAGGGCCTTGCGCCCGGCCGGCTGGCCGCCGGACGTGGAGGAAATGCGGAAGCGCCCCAGAATATGCTGCTTGTGGCCTGACTGAAACTCGAAGGTCATCTCCAGCTTCGTGTCCGCCGTCACCATGGCCGGTTCCGCGCACTGCACGATGAGGGTGTAGGGCCTGGAGGTGTCCGGCCAGAAGGCCCACGCCGTTTCCGGATTGTCATCGAGCACCGCCTCCGGCGAGAATCCGTTCTGCGAGTAGGTGGCGGAGGCTGCGCTCAGTTTGATCTCCTTGTCGCCGGCCTTCACGCGCAGGCGCGACAGCACCGCGTTGCCGCTGTCGCTGCGGCCTGCACCTTTCGACGGCAGGCGGCGGTCGGGAATTGTTTCGATGCGAAATCCCGTGAGACTCTGCACGGCGGCGGGCGCGGTGATAACATAGTCCGCTTTGTCAGGCAGCGGGCCGGTGGAGTAAATGGAACTGTCATCCAGCACGCTGAGTTGCACGCCGCCCGTGGCCGTCAGGCCCTCCGGCCTGAGCACCCTCCATTCCACCGGAGGATCCGTCGCGAGCGACTTCTCCGCCGCATCATAGGCCGTAAGCGTCTGAGGCGACTGCGCAGCTTGCTTTTCTTCATCCCTGGCGGCGACTGCTGCGGCTTCGAAGTCCTTAAGCTTTGCCCGCTCCTCCTCAGTGCCCACTGGAATCCACGGATCAGCAATGCGATACTGGCCGCCGCCCGACGGGACGCCGCTTTCCGGCACGTTATTGAAGAGTGCCATCAGGGAATAGTAATCGCGCTGCGTGAGAGGATCGTACTTGTGATCATGACACTGCGCGCAAGCCATAGTGAGCCCCATCCAGGTGGTGGCCGTCGTGTCCACCCTGTCAAAGAGGATGACATTCCGCTGTTCCTCCGCGATGGCGCCGCCCTCGCCGTTGAGGAGGTGATTCCGGTTGAAGGCCGTGGCCACGAGCTGGTCCTCGGTCGGGTTGGGCAACAGGTCGCCGGCGAGTTGCTCGATACTGAACTGATCGAACGGCATGTCGGCATTCAGCGCGCGCACCACCCAGTCGCGCCAGATGTATTGATGCGTGTCGCCGTCCTGCTGAAATCCGTTGCTGTCCGCATAGCGCGCGGCATCCAGCCAGGGCAGAGCCATGCGCTCACCGTAATGCGGCGACGCCATGATGCGCACGACGAGCGCTTCATAAGCATCCGGCGCCGCGTCAGCGATGAAGGCATCCACTTCCTCCGGCGACGGCGGCAGACCAGTGAGGTCCATGTGCAGGCGGCGCATGAGCGTGGCCCGGTCCGCTTCCGGAGAAGGTGTCAGGCCGAGGGATTCCAGCTTTGCGAGGATGAAGCGGTCCAGTTCATTTCCTGCCCACACCTCATTCTTCACTTCCGGCACCACTGGCCTGAGAGGAGCGGCGAAAGTCCAGTGCGCCTCATATTTCGCCCCCTCAGCGATCCATTGCTGTAAAACCCCGCGCTGCTCCTGGCTGAGATGCCGGTGAGAATCCGGCGGAGGCATTTGCTCATCAGGGTCGGAGCTGAGAATGCGTTTCACCAGTTCGCTGGCCGCCGCATCGCCAGGGACAAAGGCTTTTT
Source organism: Verrucomicrobiota bacterium (assembly GCA_031414455.1). Lineage (GTDB taxonomy): Bacteria > Verrucomicrobiota > Verrucomicrobiia > Verrucomicrobiales > V1-33 > V1-33. The sequence continues at coordinate 726 of JANNVM010000560.1, read as the reverse complement.
TCTCCAGCGCCGCCGCACGATCATCAAGGCGCAGTTCCTGCTTCCGTTTGTTGGCGTCCTGCCCGTGGCAGTAGAAGCAGTTCTCGCTGAGGATGGGCCGGATGTCGCGATTGAACGATACTTCGGCCGAGGCGCGAGGCAGCAGAGCGGCGAGGCATACGAGAATGACCGTTTGGGAAGGCATGGAGGGAGGGAGGGAGCAGGACTATACCCGCCCAGGTGACCTCCACTTTCAACCCCGCATCCCCGGGTGCGGCGTCCGCGCCGTTTATGCGAGCGGTTCGCCTCCCGCATTGCACGCGGCCTGCTTCTGGCCAAGAGGAACCACTAATCCCCCCCGTGCAAATCCTCCACACCATCGTCAACGGCCCGGACCCGTGCTCCTATCTCGGCGGGCAGTTCGCCGCCATGCAGTACGCGCAGATCGGCGCGATGCAGCCGGGCGACTATACTGACAAACTGGACGCCGGCTGGTTTAAGTTTGGCTCCTTCCTTCAGCGGCCCCTGTGTCACTGGTGCCGACGCTGTTATTCCATGCGCGTCCCGCTCGACGAATGGCGGCCCAACCGCACCCAGCGCCGCGTTCTCAACCGCAATGCCGCCATGGAGGTCAAAGTGACCTCACCGCCGCCGTTTTCGCCGGACCGCCTGGCCCTCTATAACCGCTACCGCTCCGCGCAGAGTGTCCTCAACGGCTGGCAGAACAGCCGCCTGACACCGGAGTCC
>JANNVM010000559.1:0-4461 GCA_031414455.1 Verrucomicrobiota bacterium | reverse complement strand
GCCCGTGAAGGATAACACCGGCAAGAGTGCGTCCGACGGTTCGCCGGATTCCACGAAAGCGGATGCTTCATCCGCCACCTCCGCGAGCGGTGCGGATTTTTCATCGTGCCGCGGTGTGCCGCCGCCGGGATGTCAAGTAGGCGCGATTCGGCGCGGAATGCCCGCGCAACATGAGCGACCAGTCAAGGCGCGGTGGCGGGCGTTCCTCCAGCATCCGCGCGCGGCCGGGTTCCGCCGGCGGGTTGCTTCTCTAATTCAGTTCCTGCAGCGGCGCCTTTCGCCGGTTGGCTGCCTCGGGCTTCATCTGACCGTTGGCGCGTTGATCGTCATTGCCGCGGTCTGGTGTTTCGGAGGCATTGTCGAAGACCTCCTTACCGGCGATCCCCTCACGGTGGTGGACGCGCAGGTTGCCGCATGGTTTCACAGGCATGCAACCCCGGGCCTAACCAGGACCGCAGTCGCGATCACGTTCCTCGGTTCGCCCCCGTTTCTCGGCGGAGCGTCACTGGCCTTTGCGCTCTTCCTGATCTGGCGGCGGTGGTGGCACCGGCTGCTCGCGCTGGTCCTGACGATGGGCGGCGGTACGGTGCTGATCATTCTGCTCAAGAACCTCTTCCAGCGATCGCGCCCGGTCTTTGAGAATCCGCTGATCACCCTGGCGGGCTATGGTTTTCCCAGCGGCCATGTCATGGGATCGACGCTGCTCTGCGGGGTGGTCTCGTTCATCGCCGCGGTGATTTTGAAAGCGTGGCGCTGGCGGGTGCTGTCCGTAATTCTGGCGTTTCTTTTCGTGCTGCTGATCGCGCTCACCAGGGTTTACCTGGGAGTGCATTACCTCAGCGATGTCCTGGGCGCGATGGCGGCCGGGTTGGCGTGGCTGGCGTTCAGTCTGACAGCGGTGGAGACATTCCGGCGATGTCCGGAACACCTCAAAACAAGTGGCACTCTCAGATGTCCCAAACCCCGATAGCATCAGCGGCGGCGCGCATTCCGAGGACGGTCATTGCACTCGGCATGGTGAGCCTCCTGACGGACCTCTCCAGCGAAATGATCTATCCGCTGCTGCCGCTCTTCCTGGCCTCCGTGCTGGGTGCGAGCGCGATGGCGCTCGGGCTGATCGAAGGCGTCGCCGAATCCACCGCGGCGCTGCTCAAGGTGGCGTCGGGCATCTGGACTGACCGCACGCAGCGAAGAAGGCCGCTCATCGTCGCCGGTTACACGCTGTCCGGGATGATGCGTCCGCTCATTGGCCTCGCCATCGTGTGGCCCGCCGTGCTGGCGCTGCGCTTCGCTGATCGCATCGGCAAAGGGTTGCGCACCTCGCCGCGCGACGCACTCATCGCCGACGTTACGGATGAGCGTGCGCGGGGCACCGCGTATGGCTTTCACCGCGCGATGGATCATGCCGGTGCCGTGCTCGGCCCGCTCGTCGCCGCCGCGCTTCTGAGCATCGCGGGCCTGCCGCTGCGACAGGTTTTCCTCCTCTCCGCGATTCCGGCGGTCGCGGTGCTCGTGGTGCTGGGCCTCGGCGTTAAGGAGCCGCCGGTCTCCCGGGCCATGCGCCCGGTCACGGCGAAGCGTCTCGCACCGTGGAACTCGCTGGGCCCGGACTATCGGAGACTGCTCATCGCCGTGCTGATCTTTACGCTGGGCAATTCCACGGATGCCTTCCTGCTGCTGCGCCTCAGCGAAACAGGCGTCTCCGCCGGGGGCATCGCGCTGCTTTGGTCCGCGCATCACGTCGTGAAAATGACCTCCAACTATTTCGGCGGGCGGCTCTCGGACCGGGTCGGCCCGCGCGTCATGATTCGGGCCGGCTGGCTTTTCTATGCTGCCATTTATCTAACGTTCGGCTGGCTGAACTCGGCACCGTGGCTCATCGCCGTCTTTTTGGCTTACGGCATATACTTTGGCCTCGTGGAACCCGCCGAACGCGCATGGGTCGCCAGCCTCGTACCCGCAAGTCTGCGCGGCACCGCTTTTGGATGGTACCATTGCGCCACCGGACTGGCGGCCCTTCCTGCCAGCGTGGCCTTTGGCCTGTTGTGGCAACAGTGGGGTGCCGCCGTCGCGTTTAGCGCCGGTGCCGTGCTGGCCACCCTCGCCGCATTGCTGCTGCCCGGCACCCGCGCAGACTCCTGCTGCCGGACAGGAAGCCATCCGACGAACCGCTGATCGTTGCTCCCCGCTATGCCGCCCGGCCGCGCTGCCAAAATCTGCGCAAGCAAAGCGCCTGAATTCGTGAAAGCTCTCGTCTATCACGGCCCCGAACCGGAAAGCTCAGGCCGGGGCAGCTGATCACGCATCGCTTCACAGCAGGTGAAGTCATGAGCGCCGGTGATACCTTCGGCCATGCCGGACGGGAACGCGCTTTTAAAATTATCCTGACGAACGAATAGCCACTCATGACCACCATCACCCCGCGCCAACTGCACGAGCGCCTGCAGCAGGGCGAAAAGCTCCAGATGCTCGATATCCGCACTCCGGCGGTACCTGCTGTGATTCACGTCCCCGGCGCACATCCCGCCAGGATGCCGTGGAATCAGAGCGGCACCGGTTCCAGCAGCGTGAAGTAATTGGAAGCCTCAACGTCGATGAAAAAATCAGCCCCCTGCTTGCGCATCGTTCTCACGGGTGGACCCGGGGGAGGAAAAACCACCGCCGCCGATCTTTTCCGAAGGGAAATCGGCAGCCGCGTCGTGATCGTCCCGGAAGCGGCGACCATTCTTTTTCAGGGCGGCTTTCCGCGGTCCCACGATCGGGATCCTCGCCGCATTGTTCAGACGGCGATCTTCCATGTCCAGCGTCACCTTGAAGATGTTCAGGCCGCGCTCTATCCGGGTCGCACCCTGCTGTGCGACCGCGGAACGGTCGATGGCGCCGCCTACTGGCCAGGCGACGCCACAGAGTACTTCAAATCGGTCGGGACGACGCTGAAGGAGGAGTTGAAGCGGTACGACGTGGTGATCTTCTTTGAGACCGCTGCCGTCGGCGGGAGTTCGATCGAGGGGGGAAATCCGATCCGGGAAGAAAGCCAGGAAGAGGCCGTGGAACTTGACGCGAAATTGCGGGCGCTCTGGTCCCGGCATCCCCGGTTCATTTTCGTTCCGCACAATCCGTCGTTCTTCAAAAAGATCAGCTTCGGCCTGGCCGCGCTCGAAAGCATTTTCAGCCAATTCAACGGCGGCGGATCACGGGCAGCCGGCCGCGGCTCCACAACGAAACGCAAGAAGCGCCCCAATGCCTGAAGACCACGCTGCATGGCACACCCTGTCGGTTGGCGAATCCCTGGAGAGGAATCAGACGACTCTCAAGGGGCTGACTGGCGCAGAGGCAGCACATAGGCTCTCTTCCCTCGGACGCAATGAACTGACTGAAAGTGCAGCCGTCAGCCCGGTCACGCTGCTGCTGTGGCAGTTCAAGAGCCTCATCATCTGGATCCTCATCGCGGCCGGGGTCATCTCCGGGGTGCTGGGCGAACTGGTGGACGCCATATCGCCATCCTGGCCATCGTCGTCCTCAACGCTGCTCGAACTCGCATCCGTCCTCCTCGGCTGCAATAACGCGCATCTCGTTCAGGAAAACGGGAATGGTCGTGTGGTGATGATTACCGGTGACCATCCGCACACCGCGACGGCCATCGCGCGGGAAATCGGCATCGCTGCCGAAGACGACGTGGCCATCACGGGTGTCGAGCTGGAGAAGCTGTCCGACGACGAACTGCACAAGCGCGTCTCCAAAATCGCCGTCTATGCCCGTGTCACCGCCGCACACAAACTGCGAATCATCCGCGCATGGAAAGCGAATGATGCGGTTGTCGCGATGACCGGTGACGGCGTCAACGATGCCCCCGCCATCAAGGGTGCCGACATCGGCATCGCCATGGGGATCGCAGGAACGGAAGTCACCAAACAGGCGGCGGACATGATTGTCACCGATGACAATTTCGCCACCATCGTCGCCGCCGTCGAAGAGGGCCGCGGCATCTACGACAACATCCGCAAGACCCTGCAATATCTGCTGGCAGGCAACACCGGCGAACTCCTCCTGATGACCCTCTGCGTGGTCATCGGATTCCCCGCACCCCTGCTCCCCATTCACCTTCTCTGGATCAATCTCGTCACCGACGGCTTGCCCGCACTATGCCTCGCCACCGACCCCATTGACTCCGACGTGATGAAGCGCCAGCCGCGCCGCCGGTCTGAGCGCATCACCGACCACCGCTTCCTCGGCACGATGTTCCTCACCGGCTTCCTCACGGCTGGAGTCGCGTTCGCGGTTTACCTATATGTGCTGAAGACGGGCACCGTGGAGATGGCCCGCACCCACGCCTTCGCCGCTTTGGTCTTCGCCGAACTCCTGCGCTCTTTCGGTGCCCGCAGCGACACGAAGCCCGTATGGCGCATCTCACTTTTCACGAACATCAGCCTCGCCCTCGTCATTTCTGTTTCTTTCGGCCTC
>JANNVM010000558.1:0-4729 GCA_031414455.1 Verrucomicrobiota bacterium | reverse complement strand
CCGATAACGACTACCGCGACCGCCGCGCCGGGGCCGGAGCGAATCTGGTCGCCCGCTGGCATTCCACTCCGGAGCGAAAAGCGCAGCACCCGTTCATGGCGGAAGCCGGCTTCCTGGCACCCGTCACCGCCACGCTCGATTTCAAAGGATCCCGGGCCATGCTGCGTCTCCACGATCCGCGTCCGGAACAGACGGCAGTCATCGCGGGCCGCACCCTGACACTCTCCGCCGACACCGGCGCCGTCAGCCGCTGGATCACCAACGAGTTAAAAAAAGATACGACGATGGGCATGCCTGGCCTGAAGGCGTTGCGAAGGAGCGGGGAATACATGGACAAGATCGGGATCATCGCCCTCCAGCCGGTTTCTTCCGACCGCATCCCGGTAATCATGTCGCACGGCCTGCTGTCCCGTCCCCTCACATGGGACCGCGCCCAAACCGAACTCAGTGCCGACCCGGTCCTTGCAAAGAAATACCAGTTCTATTTCTTCCGTTATCCTTCCGGCGTGCCGGTGGCCTACAGCGCGGCAAGGTGCCGGGAATCCCTTGCTGCCCTGAAGAAGGAACTCGACCGCAAAGGCAACCATGTTTACCGAAACCGAATGGTTCTCATCGGCCACAGCATGGGCGGGCTCGTGAGCAAGAGTCAGGTGCAGAGCAGCGGTGACATCCTGTGGAAGGATGTTTTGGGGGGCACGCCGGAGGAATTGAAGCTCTCTGCCGCGGATGTGGCCGCTTTCCGTCCGCTGGTGGAGTTCAGTCCCAATCAGGATGTGAGCCGCGTCGTGTTTGTCTGCACTCCGCATCGCGGGAGCAAAGTGGCGGAAGGGTTCCTCGGCCGCATTGGCCGCAGCCTCGTCAAACTGCCTGTCAACGTGCTCGGGAATACCTTCAGCATCCTCCAGGGCAAGGCTCCTGACAATCCGGCAATCGCAAAGTTGCTGGCCGCCGGGGTGCCCTCCAGCGTCGAGAATCTTTCCCCCGAATCGCGCTATGTGAAGTTAGCGATGAAACTGCCGCTTAAGCCAGGCCTGCACATCCATTCCATCATCGGCAACAAGAAGGGACTGCCCCTCGACAATCCCAAATGCTCCGACGGCCTCGTGCCCTACCCGAGTGCCCACCTCGACGGCGTCGAATCCGAACTCGTGGTGCGCTCCGGCCACAGTGCTCAGGAGAAACCGGAAACCGTGGATGAACTCCGCCGCATCCTCCTGCTCCACGCCGGTCGGCAGTGAACTAATGCGAAAGCTGCCGCCCAGTGGCAAGGCGCGGCACGCCGCCGGACACCGGCATGAGCCGCATCGGATTTCGCTGTGCCAAAAGTGCCACTGAAAAAACGGATGCCCCCGGTAGTTCGGCGACTAAAACCCAATCTCCGGGCCCGCAAAAGTCGGCTCCGGCTCAAACCACCAAACCATGAAACGAAAACCAATACTCCAACTCCTCACGCTGGCCCTCGGGCTGGTGTTGTCGGGTGGCTCCGCTCACGCGCAGACCGCGAAACCCGCCGCCGGCGAATCAGCCAAAAAACCCAACATCCTCATCATCTGGGGAGACGACATCGGCCTTTGGAACCTCAGCGCCTACAATCAGGGCGGGATGGGCTACAAGACGCCGAACATTGACCGCATCGCCAAAGAAGGCGCGCTCTTCACTGACTGGTATGGCCAGCAGAGCTGCACCGCCGGACGCGCGTGCTTCATCACCGGCCAGGTCGGCTATCGCACCGGGATGCTGAAAGTCGGCCTGCCGGGTGCGCCCGAAGGCCTGAAGGCGCGCGATGTCACCATCGCCGAGCTGCTCAAGGCGCAGGGTTACACCACCGCGCAGTTTGGCAAAAACCACCTCGGCGACGCCGACTCGACCCTGCCGACCGCGCACGGATTCGATGAATTCTTCGGCTCGCTCTATCACCTCAATGCTGAGGAGGAATTTGAGAACGAGGACTACTTCAAAGATCCCGCGATGATCAAAAAGTTTCAAACGCGCGGCGTTCTGCATTGCTTCGCCAACCCGGACGGCACGCAGAAGATCGAAAGCAAAGGCCCGCTGGGCAAGAAGCGCATGGAGACGATTGACGAAGAGGTCACTGCCAAAACGCTCGAGTATCTCGACAAAGCGGCGAAGTCGGACAAGCCCTTCTTCCTCTGGTGGAACTCCACCCGGATGCACATCCACACCCACCTCAAGGAAGAGAGCAAAGGCAAGACCGGCCTCGGCGTTTATCCCGACGGCATGGTCGAGCACGACGGCCACGTCGGCCAGATTCTCGACAAGCTCAAGGCACTCGGCCTCGAAGAGAACACCATCGTCATGTATTCCACGGACAATGGCGCGGAGAAGGCAAGCTGGCCGGATGGCGGCGCCTCGCCCTACCGCGGTGAAAAGAACACCAACTGGGAAGGCGGCTACCGCGTGCCCTGCATGATGCGCTGGCCCGGCGTCATCAAGCCTGGCACCGTGCTCAACGACATCTTCGCCCACGAAGACATGCTCCCCACGCTCGCCGCCGCCGCCGGCGTGCCCGACGCGAAGGAGCAACTGCTCAAAGGAATGAAAGTTGGCGAAAAGACCTTCAAGGTCCATCTCGACGGCTACAACCTCACCGACGCCCTCGCCGGCAAGTCGCCCAGCCCGCGCAAGGAGTTCTTCTACTTCAACGATGACGGCTCGCTCGTCTGCCTGCGCTACAACCAGTGGAAGATCGTCTTCGCCGAGCAGCGTGCCCACGGCTTCGATGTCTGGGAGGAACCCTTTGTGACCCTGCGCGTCCCCCGCATCTTCAACCTCCGCACCGACCCCTTCGAGGAAGGCTCGCATGGTTGGGATGCCTGGAAGTGGCGGGCAGACCGCCTCTTCCTGCTCGTCCCGGCGCAGCAGTATATCGGCAAGTTCCTCTCCACCTTTGTGGAATACCCGCCGAGCCAGAAACCCGGCAGCTTCTCGCTGGATGCGGTGATGGAAAACCTGAGCAAAGGCGCGGGCAAGTAAGCGCATTGACCGTTTCGATTGCGAAACACGCGGGCCGTCTCGGAAGGGACGGCCCGCGACTTCACCACCGAAGCACAATTTTTCACGGATGAAAAAGCTGCTCATTGTCACTGCCGTGCTCGAAGCCGGCACCGGACTCGGGCTGATGGCGGTGCCCGCGCCGCTGATCCGGCTGCTGGCCGGCGCGACGCTCGATACGGCTGGCGGGCTGATCGTGGCGCGCGTCGCGGCGGCCGCGCTGCTGGCGCTGGGCCTTGCCTGCTGGCTGGCGGGAGCCGCGCTGCCCGGGGATTAGTCGCGGCCATGTGGCTCTACAACGTGGCGGCAGTTTCGGTGCTCGTGTATGCGGGCCTCGGGTTAAAGCTCTCGGCCATCGGCCTCTGGCCCGCCGTGGCACTGCATCTGGCATTGGCGTTCTGGTGCGTCGCGTGCCTCCGCACCGGAAACAATCACTCAGTTCCAAACACCACCCACACCTAAATCATGAAACAAACTCTCCCCCCATTACTGACCATCGCCGCGCTTTTCGCGTTCTCCCTGTTGCCGGCTGCGGCTGCCGAACCCGACGCTGATCAACTTCTCCGCCAGATGTCCGCGAAGCTCGCCGCGGCGCAGAGTTTTAGTTTTGAGGCGAAGCGCGAGATTGACCCCGGACTGACCGAAGGATCCGTCGTGCCGCAGAAGGCGTACGTTTCCGTCTCCGTGCTGCGCCCCAACAAGATAGATGCCGTGGCCGTGAGCAAATCCGGTACCCGGCACTTCATCGCCGACGGGCGCGCGCTCACCCTTCTCGATGCCAGGTCGAACCACTACGCCACGGTGCCCATGCGCACCACGATTGATGGCCTCGTCGAAAAGCTGGACACGAAATTTGGCTTTGTCCCCCCGCTCGCCGACTTCGCGGTCAGCAATCCCTACGCGGAACTCCGGCGGCAGGCGAAGACGATCACTTATCTGGGAGTCGGAAAAACGAAGGCCGGGTTTCTTAGCCTCGGCGGAGTCCAGTGTCACCGGATCGCACTCCAGGGAAAAGTGGCGGACGCCGAGTTGTGGATTGGCGTGAACGATCAACTCCCGTATAAGATGGTCGCGACCTTCCATCTCGACGGCCAGCCGCAACTGCGCATCGCCTTCTCCCATTGGAATCTCACCGCGCCCGTGAGCGCCGCCACCTTTGCCTTCACGCCGCCGCCAGGCGCCCAAAAAATTGAAATGATGACCACCGCCCAAATGGAGGCGACTTCCCGCAAACGCTAAACCCAATTCCGAACCACACTTATAATATGAAAACGACTCTGCTTCATTCACGCGCGCTGCTCGCCGGTGCCGCATTGATCCTAACCGCCGCTGCAGCCGATGCCCGCACCTATGGGGTCAGCACTTCCACCAAAGGACGCGGCACGACCGTGAACACCGCCCGCGGCGGGAGCGCCTACGTCGGCCCTCACGGAGCTGCCGCCCAGACCGCAGGTGGAAGGACCGCAGTCGCCACGCAAAACCGGGCCGCCGTCGCCGGCCCCAACGGAGTCGCCGTCGCTGGTCCGAACGGAGCGGCTGCCGCTGGCCGTTACGGAGCCGTGGCGACCACTCGCCCTGTCGGGGGAACTGCCGTCGTAGTCGCTCCGAAGCCGGTCTATGTCGCACCCACCGCCGTTGTCGTCGCACCTCGGCCCGTCGTCGTGGTCGCGCCGCCGCCCGTCGTGGTCGTGGCCCCGCTGCCCACGGGTTACATCCG
>JANNVM010000557.1:0-3344 GCA_031414455.1 Verrucomicrobiota bacterium | reverse complement strand
GCAGGCATCCAGGATCAATTGGAGGCGCCCTATTTTCTGCAATTCATCGGCAAACTCACCGATCAGAAACTCGCTCTGCTTCTCAGCCTGGGCGCGCGCTTTCTCCCTGGCCACAACGGTGCGGTTGAGTTTATAATTGAGGATCGCCAGCGAAATGCCGCCGCCAACCACGGCTAGAATAAGCGCTGCGGAAACGGCGGCGAGAGCAGGGCGGCGGCGGGCCCATGCCCAGAGGCGGGCGGCGCTGCTGGCGCGGCGGGCGGAGACAGGTTCGCCATTCGTCCAGCGGCGGAGATCGGCGGCGACATCGGCGGCGCTGGCGTAGCGTCGGCGGGGGTCTTTGGCGAGACACGTCAGGCAGACGAGTTCAAGGTCCCGCGGGACACCGTGGACGATGGTGGAGGGGCGCTCGGGTTCATCCTCAATGATCTTTTTCACCAGGGCGGCCAGACCTTCCACCATAAAGGGCGGGCGGCCGGAAAGGAGTTCGTATAGCACGGCGCCGAGGCCGTAAATATCGCTGGCGGTCGTGGCGGCCCGGGCGCCTTTTTCCGCCACTTCGGGGGCCATGTAACAGGGAGTGCCGAGCACGGCAGCCGTGACCGTCATGTCGGTGGTGCTGTCGAGCAGCTTGGCGAGTCCGAAGTCGGCAAGATAGGCACCGCCGCGTTCATCGAAGAGGATGTTGCCTGGCTTGATGTCGCGGTGGAGCACGCCGTGGGCGTGGGCGTGCTGCACGGCGTCGGCCATGTCGGCCATGAGTTTCGCCGCGCTCTCCGGATCGGAGGGCTTGCGTTTCCGTTTCAAGCGCGAAGCCAGCGAACCTCCGGCCGCGAGTTTCATCGTGAACCACGGACGGCCACCGGTCTCTCCTACCTGATAGAGCGGAAGGATGCCGGGGTGATCCAGATCAGCGAGGGCCGTGATCTCCACATGAAACCGCTCCCGGACGTCGTGACGGTCATGGCCGAACGGCAGCAGCATCTTGAGCGCCACCTCCCGGTGCGGTTCCTTTTGCAGCGCGCGGAATACAATGCCCATGCCGCCGCGGGCCAGTTCCTCCAGGATCTCATGGCCGGGCACGGAGGGCATCCCGTCCACCGCCGGCATTCCGTTGCCTGGCAGCGCCACCGTGGGCATTTCATCCGGCGACTGGACCATTTGCCACATGCAGGCGGTGCAGGGATTGTCGCCCGTGAGGGGCTGGCCGCATTGATGGCAGGTGGAAGAGGGCACGGCAGGCAGAATGGAAAGGTCTCACTGTTTGGATAGTCCATCCCCCGCCAAATGTGGCAAAATATTTTCACCTTGCGGTTCCGGCGGGACGTGACCGGCAGCCATGACCGCGGCGAGGTGCGCCATTTCCCCGGGCACTTCCTCGCCGGAGAGCACCGTGTCGGCGATGATGCGGCGCACGGTGTCACGGAAGTCCTCCCGCAGACGGTGAATGAAGGATTTGACGTTATCCACGGAGGTGCCGAGATCTCCGGCGGCGGCGGCGTAGGTAGGCGGGGCTTCAGATCCGGGAAGGAACCGGCGCAGGACCGCAAAGCGCGCGGCCCTCCGCGGCGTCCGGGCGGCGGCGTTCTCCAGTTGTTGCCATGCCGCAGCCATGACCGTCCGGGCCCACTCGCGGTCAAACGCCAGTTCCGCGTGGTCGTCCGGCGCGGCGGGCTCAATGCCGGAGCTTACCAGCAGATCCAGACTTTGTACCAACTGCCGTCCGCCCCGCTTCTGCGTTCCCCGGGCCTTGAGCCAGTTTTTCAGCGCGGTGCCGGCAATACACAGAAGAAAGTAACGAAACCGGCCCCGCGAAACATCCGCCCGGAACCACGTTTGCTTCTCCAGCAATTGCCGGAACAATTCCTGCGTCAGGTCCTCGGCATCCTCCCGCACAGGCACATGGGACCGGAAGTAAGCCAGCACCGGCGCGTGATAACGACGGCACAGTTCGTCCAGCGCATGCCTCGCCGCCTCCTCACCATCCTGCGCAGCGACGGCAAAGAGACTCCATTGAGTGGTCGGGAAGGTCATAGCAACTCCACTACAGCAGCTTCCCCGGCTCTCAGAAAGTTAAATTTTCCCGCAGCCCCGGTCAGCCTCTGCCTCAGAACAAGGTCAGGACAAAAATGTTGTCTGCATTCCCGCCGGCCGGCGGCATCATGGGTGCAATGAATGACAACGAAGACATCACCCTGCTGCGGGCGTGGGCGCGCGAACGCTCGGAGACGGCGTTTCGCGCCGTGGTCGAGCGTTATGCCGGGCTCGTCTTCGGAGTGGCGCTGCGCCGCACCGGAGAGCGTCCCCTCGCCGAGGAGGCGGTGCAGAATGTCTTCGCCGATCTAGCCAGGAAAGCGGCCGTCATCGTCGAACTGCAGCGCCCGCTCGCGGCATGGCTGCACCGCTGTGCCATCTATGAATCCGCCACCGTCCTCCGCAGCGAAATCCGCCACCGTGAGAAAATGAAACGCTTCGCCTATACTCCTGCTGACGAGCCTGCGCCGGATCCATGGCAGGAGGTCCGGCCATTTCTCGACGACGCCATCAATGCGCTCTCCGAGCCTGACCGGCGCGTGCTGCTGCTCCACTGGTTCGAGCGCCGCACGTTCGCCGACATCGCGGAAAAGACGGGCAGCACCGCCGCCGCCGCGCAGCGCCGCGGACTTCGCGCCCTCGATAAACTGGCCGCTCTCCTGCGCCGCCGCGGCACGGTCATTCCCGCCGCCATCCTTGCTGCCGGCCTCACTCCGCAGCTCTCCCATGCCGCCCCCGCCGGGCTGGCCGCCAGTGTTTCCACCGCCGCCATCCACGCCGCTCCCGCTGCGGGAGGCCTGACATTATTCATTCAACAATCCCTCTGCGCCATGTCCTCCGCTAAACTCACCACCGCCGCCGTTTTCCTGCTGGCCGCCGCTTTGCCAGTGGGCGTCTCGTCGTTCTCCAGAGACCGGCCCGCTCAGACTGATCGGTCTGATCCGGCAGTCCCCCGTGCGCCGACAGCCCGGGGTGCGGCCGCCACGCTGGATCCCGGCCTCGTGAAGCAGGCCATCAACCGCCTGCTCGCCAACCCCGATAACTACGAAGCCCAGCTCGAACTCCGCCGGCTCATGTTCGCCCTCAGCGCGGAGGAAATCCCCGGCGTGTTGAAGCTCATCCTGGATGTGCCGGGCAAGAAAAAGGAGACCCTCTATGAGGTCTGCCACGCGCTTTTCTCCCGCTGGGCCGAGCTGGATCCGCGCGCGGCAGCAGACGCAGCGCTCGCCATTCCCAGGTCCGCTTACGGCTTCTACCCGCTACGGGGCGCGTTCGTCACATGGGCGTGTGCAGACCTCGACACGGCGTGG
>JANNVM010000556.1:0-1783 GCA_031414455.1 Verrucomicrobiota bacterium | reverse complement strand
CACCACGCCCGGCGCTGCCACCAACACCGCCACCACCATTTTCAAGAACGGCATCCTCTACTCCAGCACCACGCTGAGTGTGCAGACGCCCGTCATTTACTACTACGACACGTACGGACGCAGCACCGGCCAGAGCGATCCCCAGACCACCCGCACCACTGTTACCGAATACAACGCCCAGGGCCAGGTCGCCCGCAGCGCCGACCTCGCAGGGAACAACACCTTCTACGAATACCACGCCACGGGCGCGGGTGCCGGGCAGTTGAAAAAAGTCACTCACCAGGATGGCGCTTACACCAGCTACGAGTATGATCTCCACGGTCGCGTCACCGCCCAGACCGGCAGCGCCGACTACCCCGTGCGCTACACTCAGGGAAAGGGGTCAGTAGATTATTGACAAGTCGCCTGCTGGAGGCGTCTGCTAACGATCTGCGTCCGTTGAAGAGGGGTCAGTAGTCTCAGGTTGAGCAAGGTATTTTTCCAGGATTTTGTTTTGTGGGCATGGGGGAGTGCGGGCCGTGCCGTGTGATAGTCGGATGGCTTGGTCACGGGACTGCGGAGATCCGGGGTGCATTTGAGGGAGCGGGGCCGCTGGCTCGTAAAATTGCTGGTGGCGTGCAGGTGTTTCGTTGCTGTATGCGCCGGGGCTTACGCATGAAGACTGGCAGGTAGTCCGGTCACACCCTGACCGGAGTCCTCCATCTGGTGCAGGGGCGACTCCGGTCACTCCGTGACCGGGCTACTTTTACTGCGCCACCGTTTCATGCGTAAGCCCTGTGAATGCAGCGGGTTGCTGGCGCCCATGCCGGACCGTTTCCGCGGGTCGCGCATGCCGATAGCGTTTTGCCGGGGAAGGCGTATGAGGAGGCATGAAGACGACCCTTTCTTTGCTGTGCAACACATTCGTGGCTGCATTCATTTTCTCTCTGCCTGCCATCGCCGGCACCTGGCCTGTGTGGCGGGGCGATCCCGGCATGACGGGCGTGGCGCAGGAGTCGCTGAGCTTTCCGATGTCGCTGGCGTGGAAATTTCAGGCCGCCCAGCCGGTGAAGGCCACGGCGGTGAGCGATGGCGAGCGGTTTTATATTGGAGATGCGAAGGGAAAGTTTTACGCGCTCGGCGCATCTGACGGCAAGCCGGTGTGGACCTTCGAAGTGCCGAAGGACAGCATTGAGGGCAGTGCTCTCCTCGCGGGCGGTCAGGTAATTTTCGGCACGCTTGAGGGCACCGTTTATTGCCTTGATGCCGCGACGGGGAAGGAGACGTGGAAGTTCAAAACCGAAGGCGAAGTCCGCGCGGCACCGAATGTGTTCGAGCGCAAGGATCAGCCGCCGCTCATTCTGATCGGCAGCTACGATGCCAATCTCTACGCGCTCAATCTCAAGGACGGGACGAGAGTGTGGAACGTGGAGACCGGCAATTACGTCAACGGCAGCGCCTCTGTGGTGGAAGGCATGACGGCCTTCGGCGGCTGTGACGGGTTCGTCTATTTCATCAACGCCGCCGACGGCAAGGAAGCCGGCAAAGTGGAAATCAAGAATCCCATCGCGAACACGGTCGCATCACTCAACGGGCTCGCCGTGCTGGCGCACTATGGATTCGAAGTCGTGGCACTCGATGCGAAGGAGTTCAAAGCCAAGTGGGTCTATAACGAACGTGAGTTTGAATATTTCGCCTCACCCGCGGTGACGAAGGACGGTTTCGTTTATGCCGGTGACCGCGGGAAGCGCCTGCACTGTCTGAATGCCGCCGATGGCACGGAAAAGTGGGCCTTCCGCACGAA
>JANNVM010000555.1:0-1568 GCA_031414455.1 Verrucomicrobiota bacterium | reverse complement strand
GAAAATGGCTGCCCGGCCTGCCCGGCAGGGCCGAACCCCTGCTCAGCGGATGAAATTCCAGCCCCTCTGCCACCATCCCGGCGGCGTGCCGTCGTCCTGCCAAAAGGACGCGGGAAAGCCGTGCCCATTTTCCCTTTTAGGCTTACGGGCCGCGGTGGCGTGGGCAGCACGGTGATGCGCGATCAAGAGTCCGCCGATCCTGATGCCGAATATTGACTTCTGTCGACTCTGTGTATGCTGCGTGCATGGCAACGAAAACTATTTCCATAGATATGGAAGCCTATCGGCGGCTCACCCGGGCGCGGCTTTCTCCGAAGGATTCCTTTTCCCAGGTAATCCACCGGGCGCGGTGGGATGAACAGGTGAAGACTTGTGGTGGTCTCCTTGCGGCCTTGCCTCACCTGCCGAAGGCGAATGATGCGGTGCTGGACCGGCTGGAGGCGGCTCAGCAGGCGGACGCGCCTCCCGACAATTCCTGGTCATGAATGATCTCATGTTCGACACCTGCTTCCTGCTAGATTTGGAGCGGGAAATTAAGCGGGGAGCGGGGAAAGCCCATGCATTCCTGCAACAACATTCGACCGCCGGTGCCCGGATTTCGTGGACCATCGCCGGAGAGTTTGCGGAGGGCTTTGGTGACATCGCGGCCCCGGCTTGCGCCGCGATGCTCGCGCGCTTTGACGTGCTGCCAATGGATGAAAATACCGCCGGGCAGTATGCGCGGATCACCCGGACGCTGCGAAGCCAGAACCAGTTGATTGGCACCAACGATCTCTGGATTGCCGCGGCGGCGCTGGCGCACGGGCTGCCACTGGTCACCAACAACGCAGCGCATTTCAGCCGCGTGACCGGTTTGTCGGTGGTGGGATATTGATTGAAGGCAGGTTGCCTGCCCGGGTTCGTCCCGGCGGGCATGGAGGCCAATACGGCGAGCCTCAGAGGCATCGCCGCGCTACGACTGCTCTGGCGCTGGCGCTTCGCCATCGGCGGGCGCTTCACCGGCGGCGGGATCATCGCCTTCGCGCAGGGAGATGAGTTTCACCCCCTGAGTGTTTCGGCCGGCTTTGCGGATTTGGGCCACGGGAATCCGCACGCTCCGGCCGGTGTTGGTCATCAGCATCACATCGTCCGCGTCTGACACCACCAGCGCGCCGGCGACTTTGCCGGTCTTGTCAGTGGTTTTCATCGTGATGATGCCTTTTCCCCCGCGGCTTTGGATGCGGTAATCATCAAACGGGCTGCGTTTGCCGATGCCGTTCTCGCTGGCCACGAGCAACATGGCCGCGGTGTCCACTACGGCAAGAGAGACGGCGTAGTCGCCCTTGGAAAGCCGTTCTGAGGACGCGGGCAGCCTCCGCGGTGCGAACAGACTCCGGCTGCGAAAAGCGGCCCGCCGGGGATGGTCGGGGCTGCGGAATCACCGATAATGCTGACCGCAGCAAGTTGTGGTCTGAGTGTGCTGACGATTCTCCTCTGGATTCTTTGCCCACATCGGATACCGCTCCCGCGCCTTCGTTAACCTCCGTCCCCCCCTACCACCTCCGAATGGACCCCATCAGCCTGGCCAG
>JANNVM010000554.1:0-5394 GCA_031414455.1 Verrucomicrobiota bacterium | reverse complement strand
ACATGGCGGAGTTCCGACGGAGAGAGTAAGGCGAACGTGTCCGACGGGAGCACGATCCGCGGCCGGAACAAGCCACAGAGGAACGGTGAACCGTTACCGGGAATACTGAGCACTGGCGGCGTGGAGCGCAGGCCCGTGAGCGCTGCGCATTCCTCTGATGCGGCCCCCGTCTCTCTGGTTAGTATCTTTGTCGCGGTGCGGTGCAGCCGGCGCATAAAACGAAGGTGACGAAGGACGATGCTGCCAAAGTAAACGACTGATCCTGCGCCCCACACCCATCCGCTGGCGGCGAGCCAATCCACTGGCGTTGACAACGGTGGAACAGCAGCGCGGTCAACGGCTGCCGGCAGTTCACAAGGAATCGAGGGCGCAGCCGGCCTCTCCGGCGCGGGGAGAACGCCCATCTCTTCCAGTGCCGGCGCCGGTGCAGGATCAAGGCGGATTCGCATTGCCTCCAACTCCGCCCGGACCGCGTTCGCTTCCCCGCGCAGATCCGCCAGTGGCGTTGCTTTGTTTTCGTAAATTGCAGCAACGGCCCGCGATGGAACCTTCTTTTCCTCCACGGTCCACGCACGGTCCCACGCCCACGGGTGAGAAAAAGGTGCGGGCAGAAACAGCCGCAGCATCACCAGCCAGCCGGCGAGACACAGCCAGCGCGGCGCGATCCGGCCACGCCAGACTTGCCGCAATCCGATCACCACCACCGCCATCGCGGCTGCGGCGAGCGAGTTCTGCCATGACCACAGCGCGGCCTGCTGGAGCCACGCGCTCACGGCTGGCCTCCTTTGCCAAGGATGCGTTTGAGTTCTTTGATTTCCTCCGGCGTCAGTTTCTCCTGCTCGACAAAAGCCGCGACCATCGGAGCCACGGCACCTCCGAAGACACGATCCAGAAAGCTGCGGCTCTCGGCCAACTGACAGTCACGCTCCGTCACCAGCGGGCGGAAGACGAACTCGCGTCCGGACTTTTCGTAATCCAGCGCGCCTTTGTCCGTAAGGCGCCGCAGCAGGGTGTGGATCGTCTTGGGCTTCCAGTGCATCGCGCCCTCCAGGGCGAGAACCACTTCATTCGCTGTGGCCGTGCCGCGCTCCCACAGGATGCGCATCACGGACCATTCAGCTTCAGTAATGGAAGGAAGCGGGGCGGCGGCTGATTTCTTCTTACGCATGTAGGAGATATGTCTTACGGGCGTAGGAATTGCAAGAAAATATTTTGTGGTTGTCCCGCCGGCATCCGTGAGGATGGACTGGCGGGCGGGCGGGACGGTGCAAAGATGCGGCATGAGACGACTCTTTCTGATCTGTTTACTACCCTTCCTGTCATACCGGACCCTTGCTGCCGACTGGCCGCAGTGGATGGGACCGCAGCGCGACGGCGTGTGGCGGGAGGACGGGCTTTGTGAGTCCTTCCCTGCCGGGGGGCCCAAAGTTGTGTGGGAGGCGAAATGCGGCAGCGGCTATGCAGGGCCGGCGGTGGCGGAGGGAAAAGTTTTTGTTTCGGACAGGCTCCCCGCGGAACCCGGCGCCGAAAAACCGGCGAACAGTCAGGCCATTCCCGGGACCGAGCGTCTGCTGTGTCTTGATGCCGCCACGGGCCGGATGCTGTGGGAATACCGGCGCGACTGTCCGTGCATGGTGGATTATCCCGCCGGGCCGCGCGCCACGCCGACGGTGTATGACGGCCGGGTTTATTTTCTCGGCATTCACGGCCGCCTCGCCGGCCTTGAGGCCGCGACAGGAAAGGTGCTGTGGGAGCGCGAACTGGAAAAAGACTATCAATGCAAAGCGCCGATGTGGGGATTCTCCGCGCACCCCCTCATCTTTCGCGATACCCTCATCTGCCTCGCTGCCGGCGCGGGTTCGTGCCTCATCGCGTTCGATTTGAAAACGGGAGCGGAGAAATGGAAGGCGCTCGACGACAAGCAGCCCGGCTACTCGCCGCCGCTGCTGTGCGACAATCACGGACAGCCGCTGCTGGTGCAGTGGACCGGCGGGACCATTCACGGGGTCGATCCGGTGAATGGCCGCGAGTTGTGGTCGGTGCCGTGGGAGATCAAATTCGGCGTGAGCATCGCGGCTCCGCGGCAGTCGGGCAACAGGGTGCTGGTCAGCGGATTCTGGTGGGGCTCGAAGATGCTGCGGCTCAAACCTGGCAGTGCCGCGCCTGACATCGTCTGGGAGACGGAGAAGGAAAGCGATACGCGCACGACGCATCTGAATTCACTGATGTGTACCCCCGTGCTGCGTGACGGGCACTTCTACGGGGTGTGCAGTTATGGACAGCTTCGCGGACTGAAATGGGACACCGGTGAGCGGTGCTGGGAGAACAATGAGATCATCGGTGGCGGCAAGGAGGTTCGCTGGGGCACGGCGTTCCTGACATGGATGGGCGACTCCGACCGCGCGCTCTGTTTCACGGAAAAAGGCGAACTCTGCATCCTCCGCCTCACCCCGCAAAAGTGTGAGGTGCTGAGCCGGACCAAAGTCATCGAGCCGGACTGCCCCGACGTGAAGGAGCGTCCGGTCGTCTGGACGCATCCGGCCTATTCCGGCAGGCGTGCGTTTGTCAGGAACAACAGCATGATCCGTTGTCTCGATCTCAGCAGCACGCGCTGACTCCAGTTATTTTTTTCCTGGAAATGAAAAAATCCGCCGTCACAAAAAAGAGCAATGGCGTCAAACTCGACAGCACCGCGGCTGCGCACCCGCCGGTCGAAGAGCGGGTCCGCGCGCTGCTCCAGGAGTTGAAGAAACCGGGCACAAAGGTGCGGCGTGAGGAGATGGGGCCAAAGTATGGCATTCAGCCATCGGCGAACGAAACGCCACCCTCTATTCTGCGGCAGTCGCCCTGGCGCAGCGACTTGCTGATTTCACCAGCACTCCGGCACGCTGGGTGGGAAAAGATGCGCTTCGACAACTGAGCAGTCCGGCCGTGCTCCGTCTCCTCGCAAAGGGCGGCTGTTGAACGCGTTCCACTTCTGCACCTGACGCGTCATTAAACGGGAACGGCAGCGGTCGTTTCCGCATATTTCACAGAAATTCCCTGTCCGGTGTAACGGAATCCCGTCGGAATAGTCTGTGACAGCCGGTATCTCTGCCACCCAACCGTTGCCGCGAACCAGTTCTCCCCCACCCCCAACTCAACAACCACCATGAAGACAAAACTCACTCTCCTTATGGCCCTTGCCGGCCTGTTTACCCTCAATGCCGGTGCCCAGGATCAACCGGGACGCCCTGGTGGCCCTGGCGGCCCCGGCGGCCCTGGCGGACCCGGCGGAGGCGGCCGCTTCCAGCCCTCAGCCGAGGACATCAAAAAGTACGACAAGGACGGGAACGGCGAACTCAGCCGCGAGGAAATGCGCGGGATGATGGAAGAGCGCCGCAAGGAAATGGAAAAGAAATATGACGCCGACGGCGACGGTAAGCTGAACGAGGAGGAGCGCAAGAAAATGGAAGCCGAGAACCCTCGCGGCCGCGGCGGACCTGGTGGTCCTGGTGGTGCAGGCGGTCCTGGTGGACGCGCTGGCTTCCCGCCGCCGACCGCTGACGAAATCAAGACCTACGACAAGAACGGCGACGGCAAACTCGAAGGCGAAGAAGCCACCGCTCTGCGCACAGCCCGCCAGAAAGCCCGCCTTGAGAAGTACGACACCGACAAGGACGGCAAGCTCAGCGATGAAGAGAACCGCAAGATGTTCGACGACTACCGCAAGCAGCGCGAAGAGGAGCGTGCCAAAAACAGCGGTGCCCCGAAGAAGCCCGATGCGACAAAGCCCGAGGCTCCGAAAGTTCCGCTACCGGAGACCAAGTAATCACTGAAGCAACGATCCAATCTGCCCGCTTCGCCGGCGGCGGAGGCCACACGGAACCATTAGTTCCCGGCCGTCCGCCGCCGGTTTTCATTTGTTTTTTGCCTGCACCCGGACCGCGATTACTTTCTGCCCCTTTGTCTCGAAGCGCAGTCTGACAACCAGTCAGCATCGGGCGATAACGAGTCCGCACAGCAGTCCCGGGAGGAAGCGCTGAGCCACGCCCGGAAAGCGCGCGACGGGGGAGAAACCATGCTTGGTGACAACCACCCTGACCAAAGAGATTACGAGAAAACCGTCACCCTCCCCGCGAACAAACCCGTGCGGAAAACCTCTGCATGAAGGCCCGTCACCTTGCCACCTCAGGAGTCCCGCAGGCAGAATACATCGCGGCCCGGACTGCAGGGTTGGGTTCCCATTCAGCAAAAATGTCTCGCCCTGACTGTCCGGCGCGGGTATTTCCGGGTGAATCATTTCAATCATACACGCCATGAACATCCTCCTTCCCCGCACCTCCCTGCTCACCCGCCGTGAATCCCTGCGCCGCCTCGCGGCGGGCTCGGCTCTTTTCGCCGCCCCGGGTGCGTTCGCCGAAGCCCTCGTCCAAACGCCAAAAGCGACAGAGGGGCCGTTTTATCCTGATCACCTGCCGCTGGATACGGACAATGATTTGCTCGTCATCAACGAGACCACGACGCCGGCGGTCGGGCAGGTGGCGTATGTCACGGGACGCATCCTGGATTCCAAAGGCAGCCCGTTGCGCAATGCAGTGGTGGAAATCTGGCAGTGCGACAACAATGGAGCCTATCTCCACAGCGGCACTGGGAACAAGGAGAAGCAGGACAAGAACTTCCAGGGATTCGGGCGCTTCATCACGGGTGCCACTGGCGAGTATCTCTTCCGCACCATCAAGCCGGTGCCGTATCCCGGCCGCACGCCGCACATTCACTATAAAGTGAAGCTCGGCGGCAAGGAACTCCTGACGACACAGCTCTACATCAAAGGCCACGCGGGCAATGAGAAGGACGGCATCTGGAAGAACATCAAGGACGAGAAACAGCGCGACAACTGCACCGTGGACTTCGCCCCGCTGCCCGGAGCAAAGGCAGGAGAGTTGTCTGCGAAGTTTGATCTCGTCCTCGGCTTCACACCGGAAGGCTGATTCATGGGGCGGCGTGCTGCCAGCCGCCGTCTCAGCCATCTCCGCGAAGCGGCAATTCAAAACGGGGTCACGTCAGACAGCGGAAGCCACCCACGACAAAGTGCCCCTTCAGTGCAGTCGCTAATTAGGCGGCTTGAAGCACGCCGCTCCACGCGGCTTAGTGCGCGGAGGCGACTTTGATGTCCCCGAAGCCCTTCGTGCCGTCCGCATTGCGGATAGGCTTCGTGATGATGTCCTTGTAGGTCATGCCGCCGGGGATCATCGGCAGCACGTGCTCTGTGTAGGGCACCATGATGTCGAGAACGTAGGCCGTCTTAGACGCGAGCATCCGTTTGATGGCGGGGACGACATCCTTCTTCTCGGTGATGCGTTCGCACGGCACATCGAAGCCTTCGCAGATCTTGACGAAGTCAGGATAAATCTG
>JANNVM010000553.1:0-4903 GCA_031414455.1 Verrucomicrobiota bacterium | reverse complement strand
GAGCAGGAGTGGCGGGCGGTGGGGCAGGGGCATCGGGGGCGGCGCCGGGGGCGAGGACTCCAGGGCTTACGGAGGCTTTGGCAAGGGCGCGGACTTTGTCTTTCAACGCCGGGGGCATGGCGGCGTCTTTGATTTTCACGTCGCCACTGGCACCGGAGTCGATCCACCACTGGAGGATGGCGATTTCGTCGGCGGTGAGGGGCTTCTTGCCGTCGGGTGGCATGTGGTCGTCGTGATCGGCGGGAAGCAGGACGCGCTTCATGCTCTCACTGTCGCTGGATTTGCCAGGGACGACGCTGGCGTTCTTGCTCTCGCCGGCCTTGAGCATGGCCTGGAGGGTGTGGAGCTGGAGTTTGCCCTTTTGTTTCTTGTCGCCGTGACAGCCGACGCATTTATCGGCCATGATGGGGGCGATGACCGCCTGATAGACGGTCTGTTCTTCCACGGTAGTGTCGGCGGCGGGTGCGACCGGGGCGGAGAAGAGTTCCTTGACCCGGCCCGGGACGTCGAAGCCGTGGGAGAGTTCGCCGCCGAAGTGGCCGGCCATTGCGATGCCGGTAGCGGTGAGGAAGAGGGGGATGCGGTAGATGCCGGTGGCCATGGTGGGTTTGGAGTCGTGGATGAGTTTGGTAATGAGGGTGAGCCCGGCAGCAAGGGGGACTGAGATACCCGTCCACATGTGCCAGTCGAGCATGTCGAGATCGTAGTCGCGTTTGATGCCGAGGAAGTATCCCGCAAGTGCGGTGAGGGAGCCGCACAATAATGTGATCCAGAGCAGCCACGTCACGGCCCCTGAATGGACGCGCCCGCGCCCTCCAAAGAGATCAAGGACAAGGGCACCGAGCAACATGCCGATGGGCAGGTGCAGGATCATGGGGTGACACATGCCGGCGATTTGGAGCGCCGGGGGCGGAGTGGAGCCGAATGGAAAGGCGCGGAAGACCCAGATCATCGCGCCTCCGTAGGCTGCCATGAGCATGAGGGAAATGGTCACGCCGAGGCCGCAGGGGCGGGATTCCGGCGGAAGAATTGAGCCGCCACTGCTCAGCGTGAGTGGTTGGGTATTGCCCGACGGGGGCGAATCCGGTCGCCTGATGGTGAACTTGGTGCTGCAGGAGGGGCAGAGTCCCTTTTCTCCAGCGAGAGAGTCATCCACATCAAACGGGGTGCGGCAGGCAGGGCAGTAAATCCGGATGGTCATTCAACGAGGTTATAAGAGCGGGGGGCGCAGCTTCTTTCAGGCCAGAGGTGACAAGCCGGCGCGGGAGTATTGGGGCAACCGGAGATTCGCGGTGATCATTCCGGGGGTGATGACGTGCGCAGCAGTCAAGAAGATGAGGAGTTGAAATGACTCGACGGAGAAGCAGGGGAGGAAAGAATCCAGCTTGTCAGCCCGGCGACGACCGGTAGAGGAACGCCCTATGAGGCGGACGGCGAGGCGGGCTGTCTGCGGTTCCCCACTTTTATTATCTTATCATGCGAACATTTCTGATCCTGCTCGGCAAAGAGCTGCGCTCATTCTTCCTGTCTCCGGTGGCGTGGGTGGTGCTGGCGCTGTTCATGGCCATCAGCGGGCTGTCGTTCTCCTGGGCGGTGGATCATTTGCAGGAGAAACCACGGGAGCAGAGTATCGTGCAGTGGACGTTCGTACCTCTGTGGTTCTGGCTTTACTATCCATTTCTCTTTCCGCTGATTACGATGCGGCTGTTTGCGGAGGAGCAGAAGCTGGGGACGCTGGAGAGTCTGCTGACGGCACCGGTGCGGACGGTGCAGGTGCTCCTCGCGAAGTACTGCTCGGCGGTGATTTTCTACATCGTGCTCTGGCTGCCGGTGCTGGCATATTTCGGAGTGCTGCACTGGGTGGTGAAGGGCGGCGTGGAATATCCGCCCGGCGCGGTGGGCGGATGTTACCTGATCCTGATGCTGACGGGGCTCTTTCATCTGGCGCTGGGAACTCTGGCATCGGCGCTCACAAAAAACCAGATCATCGCGGCGATTATCGGATTCTCGTTCATCATTCTGCACTTCCTTACCGGCGTGTTTCTCCAGACGCTGGAAAAAGATCCGGATTACAGCGCGAAGGTGCGCCCGGTGGTGGAGCATGTGGCCATCAAGGAGCACATCGACAGCTTCGCCTCCGGGCTCCTCGATTCGCGGGCGATCGTTTATTATCTGAGCTTCACGGTGCTGCTCCTCGCGGGGACGCACCAGGTGCTCGAATACCGCCGCTGGAAGGCTTGAGGCGGTAATCTCCCGTTTTTCTACTATCAAGTGACTATGAGCAAGGAAATCGAAAACGCCCCTGCCCCTGAGCCGGCCCCGCCGGAGCGCATCCGGCGCGTGCGCATTGGAATGAATGTGGCCGTGCAGGTGGTGCTGGGCGTGGTCCTGTTCCTGATGGTGAATGTGCTGGCGCACCGGCGCTTCAAGCAGTGGGACTATACCTACAGCCGGAGCTATACGCTGGCGGATACGACGGTGAAATTCATTGGTCAGGTGAAGGAGCCGGTGCGGGTGACGGTGCTGGTGGGCCGCAAGGAGGCAAAGGAACTCGATGCGCGCCTTGAGGAGGACGCCGGGCCGCTGCTTGAACAGTACGGGCGGCACATGAGCGGACGTCTGGAAGTGGAATACATCGACACGACGCGTGATGTGAATTTGTGGGAGAATTTCATGTTGCGGCTTGATCAGCGGAAGTCAGGACTGCGGCCGGCGACTGACGGCATTCTGGTGCAGGCGGAATTGCCTCACAAGTCAGACGGCGGCCAGGAGGTGTATTTTCACAAGTGGATCCCGGCGGAGAGTCTTTACGCTCTGGATCAGCAGAAAAAGGTGCCGGTGGCGTTTCGCGGCGAGTCGCTGCTCAATGCGGCGCTGGCGGCGGTGACGAATCCGGAGCGTCCGCGCGTGGCAGTGGTGACGAACATGGGCAACCTGAAGGTCCGGCCGGAGGGGACCATCGGTCATGTCCTGGCGGACATTTGCAGCGCGCAGAACATTGATCTCGAAGGCTGGCGGATGATGGAGAGCCCTGGCGATGCGCATCTTTACCGGTCGCTGATCCTCGCGGGAGTCACGGTGTTTGGAGACCAGGAGGATGCGGATCTGACTCAGTTTTATGAGACGCCGGGCAATTCTGTCCTCGTGCTGCTCGATCCGCAAAACGGCTGCGAGGGAATGGACAAGTGGCTGGCGCGCTATGGCATCCAGGCGCAGGCGGACCGCGTGCTTTTTGCGCGAAGCACAGCGAACGGACCGTACAAGGAGTTGTCGGTGGATGCGACGTTTTTGGAGGGATCGCTGATTACACGGGGCCTGGAAAGCCGCGCGACGCTGCTGCCAGGGCAGACGCGTTCGCTCAAGCTGGACCCGGCTGCGCAGAAGGTGAAGGCGGAGAATATCCAACTCACGCCTCTGCTCACACCCGGAGCGGACTTCTGGGGAGAGAAGAAGTTCATGGAGGCGATGCCGCTGATTGACCCGGAAGATAACACCGCCAAGCCGCTCTGCGTCGCCGCCACGGTAGAGCGTGGTGCGGCGACCGATCCGCGGCTGCAGATGCAAAGTTCGCGCCTCGTGGTGGTGGGAAATGCCGATCTCGCGCTGCCGCCGCCGTCCCCGCCGAATTATGATTTTCTCACCCGCTCGCTGAACTGGATGCTGCATCGCGACGATGCGACGGCCAACGACAGTTCCACGGACAAGGCCAAGCACAAGTTTACCCTCCGCATCACAAAGTCGCAGCGGCAGCGCATTTTCCTCATCACCACCGTCGTGCTGCCGCTCGCTGCGATGATGGCGGGGCTTGTCATCTGGAGCACCCGGCGCACTTAGTTTTCCCGCCATGAAAAGGTCCACGACTCTGATTCTCCTGGTGCTGACGGTTGCTCTTGGCGCATGGATGATGCGGCGCGGCAACACGCCGGACGATCTCAACGGGCACCTGCTTTTTGACTGGAGCGGCAGTGTAATGGAAAAAGAAGAGGTGGAGGTGGACGTGAATGCCGCGGACATCGCGGGGATGGATTTGGAGAGCAGCACGGTGAAGATTTCCCTGCGCCGGAGTGCGGATGGCGCATGGGAACTAACGAACGGTGTGAAGGATCGCGCGGATGGAAAGATCGTGCAGGAACTGATTGGGTATTGCGGAGCGGCCCGCATTTCCGAAACGATCGACAGCGGCGAAGTCTCGGATGGCAAGGTGTCCGCCGCCTCCCTGGGGCTGGATGACGCCGGAGCGTGGCGCGTTTCCTGGCTCAAGACCGATGGCACGTTGCTGGCAGCCATGCGTGTCGGCAAAACGGCACCGCTGGGCAGCGCCGGCTACGTGCAAATGACCGGAGTGGAGAGCCGCCCGGATACGTATCTAGTGAGTCCGGATTTACGCCCGCTGCTGGCGAGGCCGCTCGATTCTTATCGCGACCCGCGCATGTCCCGCTACCACGAGGAGGAACTGGCGCGCATCGTGGTGCGCAAAGGTGAAGGCGAGGTGGAACTCAGTCGCACGTTTTTACCGGTAATGAAGCCGGCCCCGAAGGGGGGGAAGGCGAGTGTGGTCCCTGAATACGAGGCCACCCCGTGGGTTATCTCCCGGCCGCTGCCAAATGCGCCAACGTTTCCGGAGGCGATGAAAGAGTTCACCGCCGCCATCTGCGGCGCGACGGTGCTGGCGTGGCTGCCCTACTCCGAGGCCGCCGACAAGCCGGTGGTGGAACTCACCCTCGTGCCTGCCGGCGGGAATGCGAAAGGCGCATCGCTGGCCTTTTTCAATGATCCGGAAACACCGGAGAAGACCGCCATTTGCCGCGACACCCAGCGCAAGGCGAGTTTCAAAGTGGACCGCGAGTTGCTCGACACCCTGTGCATCGCGGAGTCTCCCAATCCATTCCGCAGCAAGAAACTC